>DOMJ01000028.1:11273-33212 GCA_003509895.1 Candidatus Uhrbacteria bacterium
ATGAAAATAGCAATTACTTTAACCTTGTCTGCATTTGTCATTCTCGGTGCCGGGTGCAGCAACGCACCGAATACCTCATGGCCCGAGGTAAATGACGAACCGAACAACCCAGTCTCGACGATAGACAAACGCAACTGGAATACGTACTCAAATAGAACTGGAATGTTGTTTGAGAAGCCATCGGATTATACCGTTAGGCTAGCACCCGATTCCGAGGGGCGCGTGGCGTTATTTATTGGTCCCAGCACAACATCAGTTGCTGCAACTCTTACAGAAACGAGGGAAACTATCGAACAAATCATTAAAGGCTACGAAGGTGAGGGGCTCAGTGTCGAAAATAAAGGCGAAACAAATTTTGGCTCAGTCCTTCTTATGGTTCAACTGAACGGAGCCTCATCACCATATCCGGTCCATATCCTTGAACAGGATACGGTTATTGGCGAGCGAAGGTACATTGCAGAGGAGCCAGGCGGACTTCACCTAGACGGCTTTGACCTTAATCGTTGGGTCGAATCAATACAGCTCTAGCACTGAGTACTTTTCAACGAGCAACGAAAGACGTCAACCGACCGGCTGACGTCTTTTCATGGCAGGAGCTCGTGTTGGACGTTCGAACTCCTTGTCTAGCTTAGTATGGGGGGTACCCCCACCTCCGAAAATAGAAAAGGAGAATTTATATATACGGACGCCCGACAATATACGACGTAAGGGTAAGGTCTTGTTTTTCAACATGATAGCATTAAAAGTAAACATGCTCGCTACTCAACAAGCCGTTTCGCCGCAAACGCTCTTCCGGAACCTGACTTCAAGTACTTCTCGAATTGGATTGCTTGAGTCTTTATTATAATTCTAGTTCTCCAAGCTTCTCATTATTCGCTTCATAAGTGGAACGGAAACAGCACCACTTTGCTTAACTGACTTTTCACGTATTCGCGCAGCTTTCTCGGAAACAAACGCTTCGTAGTAAACAAGTCTCCAAGGTCGTCTAGGTTGTGTTGATTTGACATCTCCACCGTTGTGAAGCGCAAGCCTGTTTCGTAAATCGCCCGTTGATCCTTTGTAGAAATAGTCTGGCTCTTTCTCTGATTGTAAAACATAAAAGTACCACATAGAATTACCAGTATAACAAAAGAACGCCCAAAGGCGCTCTTTTACTGTCACGTTGTCGCGAACATTGAGCCCAACACCCCACATCAACTTTAAGCGTGGCAGGCCACGTCGTTCGCGAACGACGTGGCAGGGGTAGGAGGAATTGAACCTCCGATTAGGGTTTTGGAGACCCGCGTGATACCTCTTCACCATACCCCTATGGAGAAACCGGGTAAAATGTAACACAAAGAACACGTTTTATCAAGAGGGAAGCTTGTCTTTACGAGGGCTTTAAGAAAAGGTACAGTTTATTTCTATGAATGATTTTAAGGGAGTGCACGAATTCTCCTCGCGAGGAGAACAGGAAAAATCCCCTGAACGATTTGATATACCGGTTGCAACACGGGAAGAGGGAGAGCAGCTCGTACAGGCATTTTGGCAGGAGTATTTGGAACGTCATGGAACAAAGAGGTTTCCCGAGCAATCTGTTTTTGAGGCGTTATTTGGAGGGGGTGGGGAAGACTGGTCTCAAGTGCTTACCTATAGTGGGGATCGGACATCTCTCGATAAGGGGCGAGATGGATCAGGTTTCGTTGTATTTATTCGCGGCAACCGTAATCCGATCTCTCAACGTGGTTTGCAGATTATGAAAAAACTCGGCTATTAATGTATAAACGTTATTGTTATGATTGCTGCATTCAACAAGTGTAAACGTTGTTCAGAAATCCCGTCCAGGCTCTCAGTCGATTTGTTAGACAAGGACAACACGGGGATTCCAAAGGAGGTGCAAGATCTTCCAGGGATGAGTGAGGTTGATTTATCGCGTGGGTATCAAACGTGGGAGATGATGTGTAACTTATGTGGAACATCGTATAAAGGCGAGATAGACGTAGAACCGTTTGTGTGGGATTTTTCTTTGGAGCGTTTAGAAAAATAACGAGGAGCATTTTTGGAAACTCAAAACACCCCGTGAGGGGTGTTTTGGATATCTCTTGCGAGATTACTCTCCCTTTGGGCGAGCAACGTTCACATTGATGGTGCGTCCGCTGAGTTCTGTTCCATCCATTGCATCGACGGCAGCTTGCGCTTGCTCATCTGTTGCAAATTCGACGAATCCGAATCCGCGGCTCTTCCCTGTGAACTTGTCTGTGACGACGCGTGCTGAAGTCACTTCTCCGTAAGGGGTGAAGATCTCTTCTAGCTGTGCATCATCAACGGCCCATGGTAGGCCGCCAACAAATAGCTTGTTCTGCATGTAAGAGCGAACTGTGTGAATTAACGAACTCTCTTATTACGTGTTACAGGAACAAGAAAGCGCAAGTAGTATGACATAAATGCCCACAACTGTCAAGTGGAAAAGAGGATACAGCCACAAAATGTCTTATTTGTGAGGCTTTTACAGGACGTAAACAGAGTAGAGAGCCGCAGAAACAGTGGGTATGAAGGAGTTGCCGCCTTGGTTCTTTGTGGATTCGCCCAAAAGGTCAATCAACGGTAGAATGAAGAAAGAGATTTATTGTTAAGCTTTTTGTATGTATCAATTCACCATTATTCACGTGGGAAAACTTAAAACCGGGCCCCATCAAGAACTGGTGGACGGATATTTAAAACGACTTACGCCGTATGCGGTGGTGGAACTTGTAGAAGTTAAGGAGGAAAAGTTTACATCGGTACAGAATCGGACGCGGGTTTTGGCGATTGAAGCCGATAAAATTGCATCCGTAATTCCAAATGACGCGCGCCCAATTGTGCTGGATGCCGATGGTCGAGAGCCGAATTCTACAGAATTAGCAACATGGATTGATACGTTGTGCGAGCAGCAAACACAGCATCTGGCCTTTATTGTTGGTGGGCCATTGGGCTTGGCCGATGTTGTAAAACAATCCGCCGATAAAACATTCGCGCTATCTAAGCAAACGTACCCGCACGACTTAGCCATTGTGATGCTCACGGAGCAGTTGTACAGATCTATGACGATTCTTGCCGGCAAGACGTATCATTACTAATAGATCTTTTCCACTTTTAGAGGGTACACATTCTCTACCCATACGAATCCTGAATATTCAAACATGCGCCGATCGGCACATGTTTGATATTTGGAAACGGCGGTAATCCTTAGGATCATCTGTTCTCTTGGAGACAAAGGCGGGATCTGATCAGATCCTCATTCGTATACTTTATACAACATCCTTCATACTCATTCGATCTGATTCGTATACCCCATACTCACACACTTCTGGTCTGATCCATATACCATATACTCAACTGACCTTGATCTTGTCCTATACATTACCTTCAACGCGAATGTTTGTGAGGAGAGTTTTTATGAACGAGTGTTGCCATCCATGTGGAAATCGGCACAAGAAGAATAAGCGCCATTGTTCCGGCGAGCGTACGAATCATCTCCTCTGCGACTAGTTCCTCGTTGATAAAGCGCCATGTGCTCATGTCTTCTCGCAGGTAAAACAGGAGAAAGATCGGCAGGGCCACACCGGCGTAGGCAAGGACGAGCGTGTTGACGACGGAGGCAATATGATGGCGACCAATGTTCATAGCTTTAAAAAAGAGTTCTTTCTGTGAAAGTGTGGGATCTGTTTGCTTAAGCTCCTCAACCGTTTCTGTTTGGGTTACGGCGATGTCATCCAAAACGCCGGTTGCGCCCAAAATAATGCCGGCAAGCAGCAACCCCGTGGGCAGTGCAATTTGATCTGTTGTCAGAAAGAGGAGAGAGACTTCTTCCGATGCGAGGCCGGATAATTGCGCAAACCAGACAAACGCTTCTGCAAATCCCCACACAAATAAAAGACCGACAATGGTGCTCAAAAAACCAAACCATGTTCGCTTGTTGCACCCGTGTGTTAAGTGCATATTAACGGCAAGGATGGCTATAGAACCCAGGATCGTAATGAGCACGGGAGAATGGCCGGCGAGAATTTGAGGTAAAATAAATCCAAATAGGATAAGCAAGGTGACACCAAGTCCAAGAAGAGCAAACCCACCACGCGTGCACCCGATAACAATAGTGAGGAGGGCAAAGAGAAGGATAATCCATATAAGCGCACTTACGCGTACAACGTCTATCAAAAAAACTGATGGTGCAGAACCGTCACCAATATCAACTTGCTGGAGTAGAACGTCTTGACCGGGGCGTAGGTTGTATTTAATCCCCTGTAGGTAGGAGTCACCGCTATCTACAATATACGTCTTGCCCGTGACATCGGAGGCGCTAAAGATTACGTGGCGCACGCCGTCCACGGTCTCATCCACAGTAATGGAATTAACTTGGGCGCGAATTTCCTGTGACGATTGGGCAAATACGGGGTGTGCCAAAAGACCTAAAACGGGAATAAGAAGGAAAAGAAAAAGTTTTTGCATAGGGTTTTAAAAGAGTATACCGCACATACGAAGAGTCGCCCTGGGAAGAGAGGCTCTTCTCAGGGCGACACGTAGTTCGCCACACTGTTATCATGCCGTCACCGTCCTCCGCCGTGGGAAGACATGCTGGCCATCCAGCACACTCCCACGGGGGGCGAAGCCGGCGGCCCCGATCGCGCGGACGCGATCAGAGCCGGTACTGGCCCGGACCATCTGCTGGGCAACGCCCAGAATGGCCCGGTGAGCCTCCCCCGCCGTGAGGCCTTCTTCCGTGTACATCTGCATCAGCTGACCATATTCGTAGGTCATTCTGCCTCCGCCTTGCAACCACGACCACCGTGGCTACGTTCCCACTACTCATATCAAATTCTGTAGCCTTTGTCAATCAATAACCACACGTCCCCCCAGCAAACACAAGGTTTTTCTGGTATTTGGTACAAAAAATTGCTATACTCTCTTTATTCGGACCAATGAAGGCTGCAAAACCGTTTAAATGGATCACGGCACTCGTTGCAACCACAACACTTCTTGTTGTGGTGTTTGTTGTCCCGTCGTGTGTAACGGGCGATTGTGCATCCGGGGCGACGTGGCACCTCTCTACCAATATTGCCGATCTCCTCGGGGTGGATACACATATAGAAACACCGTCCAAGGTTACGGTGTTGGTTGTGGGTGTGGATTCTCGTAAGGGAGCCAAACAGGTTCATTGCGACGCCATTCATTCCATTACCATTGATACAGTGCAAGACACGGTTGAGTTTGTAAACATTCCTCGTGGTACGTATAGCTTTATTCCTCGGCAAAATAATTGGGTTCCACAAACGGAATTATTAGAGGTGGTGAACGCGGAGCTCAAACAAGCGGAATTAGACAAACAAGCGGAAGAGGCGGCATGGTTTGCGGAGATCCATGGAGAGAACGCGGTTCCGTTACCGCTCATCCTTCCTCAAGAAGATGTTGTGGCGGAAACTCCGGAGGTGCCGGATCTTGTAGGGCTTGCATGGGCGAGGGAACAGTACATTTCCAACGTGTGCGAATATTTGGGTGTGGACGAGTTTGTTTCGCGCGTAGAAAAAATCACCGGACAAAAAGTTGATTATCGTGTTCTTGTTGGATTTTCTCAGGCGCAGGGCGTATTGCGAGCGCTCTCTTTTGATCCAACGACGACATTGCAGTATTTACGTCACAGAAAAAGTTACGCGTTGGGCGATGTTCAACGCAGTTACAATCAGTCCCTTTTTTTAGAGGATCTTTTGGTGAATCGGATTGACATGGTGGAGGAACTACCCAAGACCGCGCAGTTTGCTCTGTATCAACTTATTGATACGGATATGCCTTATGCCGTTGCGCGCGGTCTCCTTGCCTGGGCGCAAGCGAGCCGGGTGCAGTCAGACGCCACACGGATTACACACAGAACGGCACCTGCAGGAACGCCACGCGCACAGGATCAGCACTACAATGAGGATGCCGCCAAGGAGCAAGTTGAGCAGCTGTACGCACAACTTCGCGTGTACGATCCGTCATTTACCGTAAAAGATACACAGCCAACGCTGCTTGCCTATATTCAACAGCAGGAGACCTTTTCCTATAACGCTCTTGTAAATGGAGATAAAGCCCGCGCGCGGGAGGTGCTGCAACCATTGGTGGATCAGCAGATTTGGCAACAGATTGAGGATGCAACGGAGCGTCAAAAAAAGATGGAAACCATTGCGATTTTGGACAGCACGCTTTCCTGGTTTGAAACGTATAGTGAAGAGAGAACCGTGGAGATTGCAACGTCAATGATTTGGAGTTTGGAGCTGGAGCAGGGGTCAGAATCGGCGATTGCGCGCATTCGGCAGCACCTAGGCGCGCTATTGAGTAATCGGGTTTACAAGTAACTTTGTTGACAGGACGTTGAGGGTGTGTATGGCAATGTGGATAAACTCTAGCGTTTTTGAGTATTTGGTGTACACTTCTTTTCAAGTAGCATTCTTAACCGCTAGATTATGGCATCAGGACTAACCAAGTCACAGTTTACAGCAGCTCTCTCAGAAGCATGGGGACTTTCTAAAAAGGAGGCCTCAGAAGGATACGATAAGTTTGTTGACCTTGTTTACAAGGAAGTTCGAGGTAAGGGAGAACTTACCCTTCCAGGTTTGGGTAAATTGGTAAAGCAAAACCGTGCAGCGCGCATGGGACGCAATCCGGCAACGGGTGAGCAAATCAGCATTCCTGCAAAGACGGTCGTCAAGTTCCGTTTGAGCAAAGCAGCAAAAGAAGCGATTCTTTAGTCGCAAAAAACCCCGGGCGACCGGGGTTTTGATATACTGGAGAAATGAAAATTCACTTTGCACAACCTTTACCCGGAACACCCGAACGATTGTTGCGTGCGGCCAGGTATGCTCCACATTTTGACAAAAAAATGGGCAAGTTGAGTTACACGCGCAAAATGGGTGGGGATTTTTACCCGCGTTTTCATGTCTATGTTACGGAAACAGATAAAGTCGTAACCTTTGATTTGCATCTGGACCAGAAAAAGGCCAGCTATGCAGGCTCCAATATGCATAGTGGAGAATACGACGGGCCGGTTGTGGAAAAGGAAATAATGCGTATGAAACAAGAGTTTCAAAGATTCGTGCGTGAGAGGCTTGACTAAACGCAATAACTCGCTTATACTCAGGCGTATTGACGGTTCTCTCTCAACTTATCGATCCCTTCTATCTACATTTATTCGTCTATTTGCCTATGTCTCGCAAAGGAAAGAGCGCCTCAACGGGCGTAAAATTGCCAAAGTTAAAGCGTGTTGCCAAGAAAACCACTCCAAAGAAACTGAGAAGCAATAAGCACCGAGTTTAATAAACATCCGCCTTGTGCGGGTGTTTTTATTCAGACAGGAAGGGATGTGTTGATCCTGTCTGTTTTTATTGCACGGGAGGTATTTTGAGACCCAACACAGCTTCTTTAAACTGGTTGCCTTGATCCTTATAATTCCTAAATTGATCGTAGCTTGGAGCGGCGGTGGATAAAAGGGCAGCGTGCTCTGATGGCGTGTGCTTGGACATCTGCTCCACGGCTTCTTGCATGTTTTGAACAGGGATCACTTCTCCTGCAAATTGTGCACGTGTAAGCGCTTTTAAAAATTTATCTCGTGCGCCCGGAAACAGAAGAACAAAAGGAACGTGACGTTGTGCGAGGAGCTGTGCGAGTTCGTCGTATTTGTAGCCGCGATCCATTCCACCCAAAAGGATGGATCCCAATTTCTCAAAGGCACGAACGGCGGCCATGGTGGATTCGGGTGTTGTAGAAATAGCATCATCTATGTACGTCACATTTTGCACGGTTGCAATAACCTCCAGTCTGTGAGGAAGACCCGTAAAGCTGACAAAGGCACGCTCGGCGGCGGAAAAGGGGATATTCAGCATTTTTATGGTTGCGAGAACGGTCAGGGCGTCGTCTAGCCAGTGTTGACCGAGTAAGGGAAGTGTCTTGGTAGAAAAAAGGCGCGTGTCCCCATCAAAAAACCAGCCGTCTTGCCAGTGGAGACCGTTTTGAATTTGAACCGGAATCAGAGTCGCCCTTGATTCTTTTGCCAGTTGAACGGTTTGAGGATTGCGTACCGGAAAAATAAAAGCGTTTTCTTGTGTTTGGCGCGTTGTGATGTTGGCCTTTGCCTGCACGTACTGCTCAAACGACCCGTGCCAATCCATATGGTCCGGATACAACGGCAACAGGATAGCGATATCCGGCCACCCGTTAAAATCCTCCAACATATAACTGGACAGCTCATACACAATAAGGGTGCCATCCGTTATCTCATTGAGATGATCCCATTCTTGAATGTCTATATTTCCAATCAAAACAACCTGTTTGCCTGCCTCGTGCAAAACGTGTGTCAGGAGAGTGGCCGTGGTGGATTTTCCCTTGGTTCCCGTGACGCCGATTATTTTTGCCGTTGTGGTTGCACGTACTTCTGAAAAAAAGAGATTGGTACTTGTTGTGATGCGGGAACGCACGGATTGCAGCTGTGGCCAGTATCGCACGCCGGGAGAACGAATAATAACGTCAAAGGACTCAAGATCATCCAAGTAGCCTTCCCCGAGTTTTGACGTGACAAACGGATCGTCTGGTAAGGTCACGGACATTCTTAAATCGCGAATTTCTATCCATACATCGGGACACTGCTTTCTTAACGCCACAAAAAGCGACCTATTGGTAGCCTCAAACCCAACAAAAGCAATGCGTTTATTGGCAAGGTCTTTAAGCCTCATAATTGATTCTGCTTACAATGTCCGACGGAATAGCGTGATCTGTACTTGGGGTCAGTAATTCCTGAATCACGGCATCGTGATCGGCAACCGTGTCTCGTACCTCGCCCGCATAGAGTTGCATAACGGGTGTTTGATTGGCGTCGGCTCGGCGGTAAGCAAGCTCAAACGCGGCAACGACTTCCTTTGCCTCACCTACACACTCAAATGGTTTGTTTCTCTGAATACCCAACAATTCTCGATACACATCCAGAAGAGACACATTTGCAAACAAATCCTCACCAAAGATTGAGACAGCATCTTCGTGGGGCAGAAACGCGTTGAGTTGAGAAAAGAGAAACGCACATTTTGGACACTGACTGCACCAGAACGTAGGCGTGTGCTGTGCAATGGCCTCCTGTGTAAAATTACGATTGCAACTGGAAAACGATTCAAAATACTGTGGATACTTGGTAAAGAGTTGCACAATGTGAAATTCGCTCAACGGTCGCACGATGCTGTAAAGACGCGTTCGCTTTGTAACAAACGTTTCCAGATATGCTTGCAGGGATCGTTCAAAGGTAAGTGACTTACTCCACTGATGATTAACGTCAATACCCAGATATTCCAAATTTCCCTCGGAGGCGGACCGTTCCCAAGAGTACACAATATCCGTTGCCCCGTGCAGAATGGCGGTCACGAGCGTGATCATGGACCAGATTGCGCTTACGGGAACGTGTCCGTTAAAGGCCGCCGGATCTGAGCGTACGGCAGATGTGGGGTTTACAATTTTTGGATCCAGTTGACGGTCTACAATCACGCGCGGTGCATCAAAAACACGAGCGGCGTCCTGAATGGGCGAGGCGTCCTGAACGGAGAACAGCGTGACATGAAAACCGATGGCTCGCATCAGCTCGGCAGTCACCACAGAATCTTTTCCACCGCCAAATGGCACGAGGACGTGCTCCTTGCGCTCGTTTGCCCCCTGTGGCTGTGGAGTGATCAGTTCTGTGTTGTAGGGAAAATGAACCTGATCTCTAAAATCAATGTCATTCTTATAATACAATTCACCGAGACCATTTGTGTAAACCGTATTCCAAAAATGCGCCTGTGTGCGCGTGAGCTCTCCGCTTTTAATCACGATCCTTTTTGGGCAGTACGTCTTCCAATAGCCAATACCCACCATGAGATGAAGGGAAAACAAGGCACGATCCAGATCCTCCTGCACAATGACCTTTGTATCCACCGAGTCCATAGGGACAATAAGACGCTCCTTAAAAGGCGTACCGTCTAAATCGTAGAGGAGTGAGATAACACCTGTGTCCGGTTGGAAGTCGTAGGAGACAAAGGTAAAGGTTTTGTTGGAAAAGGAATGCATAACGGAACAATAGCGGCATTGTGAGTTTTGACTTAAGAATGATACCATGGTGTTAATTGATCAACTATGAAGCATTTTTTTGGGACGTTCACATTCATCGGTGCCTTTGTTGTACTCTTTTTGAGTTTATCGCACAACGTGTTGGCGGTCACTCCACAATCGCTCGTAAAAACGCCGAGTGCTTCGGCGGTGTATTACGTGGACGTACAGGGAGAGCGTCACGCATTTCCGGATGAACAGGTGTATTTTTCTTGGTACCGTGATTTTTCTGATGTACAGGTGATTTCGGAGGCAGAAATGGCATCGCTTCCACTGAAACGGAACATTGTGTATAGACCCGGAACGTACTGGATTAAAATTCAATCCTTGCCAAAGGTGTATGCTGTTTCGCAAGGTGGGGAGATTCGATGGATTGAGAGTGAACAAGTCGCGCAACAGTTGACCGGAACAAATCAATGGCAGTCTCGCGTGCGAGATGTTCCGGATACGTTTTTTTTGAATTATCACGTGGGCGATCCAATCACCATGGGAAATGTATCAGAAGGGTATAACGGGCTTATGTACTCACAGGAGAACGAGCCGTGGATGGTGTGGAATGGGGACAAGCATGCGCTCACGGCGGCGGCGATAACGGCAAACGCCCTGCGACAAGAATTAAGCGTTTGGACGAATGCAATAAGACCAACGCGCGCCACCGGGCAGGCTATAACGGGGCGACGTGCAGACGTGATGGACGCGGCACAGTTACAGGCACCGCTGCAAGACATTGTACCTGTGTTCGCTATTGAAGAGGAGCCAGTCGTGCTCATCTCCTCTCTGATTCCGGAGGGGTATGGTTCGTTTGTGTTTCAAGATCCTCTTATAAATCCTACGGTTCCAATGACGGTGTATACCTACCGACCGGCAGGATTACCACAAGATGCTCCAATTCTTTTTGTGATTCATGGGGCCAGTCGAGCCGTGGAGGCGTACAGATCAGGTTGGGTGCCTTATGCGGAGCAGCGTGGTTTTGTGTTGTTGCTTCCGCATTTTCCGGCGGATGTTTACTCTTCAGGCTATCAGTATCCGTTTGGAAATGTGTATACGAGTAGTCGCACGCTGCTCCCGGAGAATTATTGGTATGCGACGATGTTTGATGCGATATTTGACCACGTGGTTGCTACATCCAACAGTACAGAATCGCTGTATGATTTGTTTGGATTCTCTGGCGGTGGGCAACTCGTTCATCGCGCCCTTTTTGCCAAGCCGTACGCAAAAATTCGACGGGTGATGGCATCAAGCTCCGGCTGGTATCTGTGGCCGGATTATAATCAGGCCTATCCTGCGGGATTTGGAACCACGTTTTTTGAGAACGATCGCCTGGCGCAATCCTTTTCCATGCCGTTGCACATTATCGTTGGATCAGAGGACGTGGACCCGGAGGCATCTAATTTGTCTCGATCGGCCGCTGCCATGTTGCAGGGGACGCAACGCGTAGAACGTGCCACGAACTTCTTTGACGCCGCACAACGGTTTGCTGCAGAAAATGGTTTGCCATTTGCGTGGACCCTGCAGGTGATCCCAGGTGTTGCTCATTCTAACTCTCAAATGGCGCCCGTCGCCGCACAGATACTCTATGGCGATTAAGAAGACGTTACAGATTGGCATACTTGGGATGTGTCTGATGCTTATTGGCGCAGGATGTATCGGTGACAGATTCAAGGCCGATACACCGGTTAATACGGATCAAAATAGCGCCTTTGTGGGCATTGATGGATCGTTAACGCTTACGGCATTTGACCAAGTTGCCGATGGTTTTATGACGTGGGTTTTTGAGCAGGACTATGATCAAGTCGCCGACGTGCGTTTGGAGAGTCGTTTTGCCGAGTGGCAGACCTTGCACATGGATGCATATCCAACAACGGATACCTTTAAAAACCCGATTCGTCTTAGGATTCCGGAGCAGGAAAGAACACTGATTCAGCTTTTTTCTGCGGGGGCCGATGGCGTTGAGGGAACGGAAGATGATTTTAGAAAGCGGTATCCGTACAGAGCAAGGTAGAGTTTAAAAAAAGGTCAAGGGCGAGCGTCAGGTGGACGCGCGCCCTTTGTTGTAGGTCGGATCAGGTCGGGAGGTATCGACGAATCTCTCTGATGTCCGTGCTCACAGAAAGGCCGAACGGTCGCAGCACCTCGTTGAACGGCTCGATGAGCGGGTTTCTGTGCCCGCTCTTCTGGTACTGGGCTAGATCGTCCATGATCTGATACCAGTATCGGTGCCCTGCCACATGCGCAAAGCTGCGCACAGCCTGAGGTAGCTCGTACCCTCGGTAGTGCTCGTTGACACCTCTGCGCAACACTTCCATGTGGTGCCAGTCGAGTTTCACCGCCAGCAGATCATTCTGATCAGCGTTATCGCCGCCCTCGATACAGGGCACGTTGGATGCCGTGTTCTGTAGGCTAAGCTCGGTGTTCGAGGGTATCGGATCCTCGGATTCGTCCGCGATCTTGGTACCGGCTACCTGCTCCTCGTCGTCCTCGGGCATGTACTGTAGTAGACCCAGCTGGGTCGCCACCTGACGATTCGAGCTCACCGTGAACTCGAGCGATGCGGCTATCTCGTAACCCTGCTCCATGAGCCGTTGCAACCGCTTGCTGGTGCTGCGCACATGCTCCAGCTCCACCGTCATGTCTCCCACGTGAATGATCACGTTCTCAAAATAGAAACCCTTACCATCTGGCATGCCTGTTCTCCACTGATACCTTTGATCAGCACAGAGGTTGTATCTATTTTTTGTGAGACTGTCAACCGTGCAAGGAGAACATTGTGATACAATGGCGCGCACATAACCCTTTTGTATGTCTCGATTACAAGAAACGTATAACGACCTTCAAGAAGTTAAAATGGAACGCAAGGATTTAAGCAAAACCATCAAGGACGAGCTGTCTCATAATGCGGAATACAATAAAATCACGGAAGAAATGAAGGTTCTTCGTGAGAAAAAGAAGAGCATAGAGAACGAAGTTAAGTCTCACGCGCTTAAAGACGCTCAGCGATTGGACGATCTCAAGCTGGAAATCATGAGCTTGCAAGAGCTTTTGTCCGATTTATCTCTCAATATGTACCTTGCAAAAGAGCAGGTGGAGGTTGTGGATAAAGCCGATCAGCGCTGGGTTCCCTCGTTTTCCGTAAAATTCCGTAAGGACGGTTAGTTGTCCACAGAGAGCATGGGTTGACCTCCTTTAACATCTATGGTTAGGTCCTTCAACTATGCTGAGCAACGCACAAGAAAAACTTATCCGATCTCTCCAGACCAAAAAAGGACGTGCAAAACACGGTCTTTGTTTGGTGGAAGGGGAAAAAGTCATTGAGGTTGCGGGGGATGCCGTGGTAACACGCTTTACGCGAGGCGACGTGTTGGAATTTGATAGCCTTGTGACAACGGAGACGCCACAGGACGCGGCGGCGATTGCGCGGATTCCTGTGTGGAGTCTGGAAGATATACAAAAAGCTCCGACGATTCTTGTGCTAGATGGCGTGCAGGATCCTGGGAACGTGGGTGCTCTTTTACGACTGTGTTTAGGATTTAGCGGGTCAGTCATCCTCATTGACTCGGTAGATGTAACCAATCCAAAGGTTGTGCGATCAAGCGTTGGCGCTCTTTTTCAGGTGCCATGGGTTGTTGTCTCTCGATCCGAAGCGGAGCAGGTGATTGCAAACATTGGTCGCCCCGTCTACCGATTGGAAAAAGGCGGAGAAGCGTTAGAAAGACTCACGGAACAGAAGGAAATTCTGTTGGTGGTTGGCAGTGAGGGGAATGGTGTACAGTTGCCTATTGAGGGGGTGTCTGTTGCAATCAATCACTCAGACGCCTTAGAATCACTAAACGTGGGCCACGCGGTGGCGATCGCTCTTCACGCGCGTTTTACAAACAGATAAACACAAAACCCGACGAGGGGTTTTTTGTTTCAACAGGCGTCTACCTGCTTGCGGGTGGGTGAACATGATATACTTCTCGCACTATGGAACACGTTAAACAACTGGTCTTGGCAATTAAATCCACGACCAAATGGCCGGAGGACGGTGAAAAAATCACCGTGAGTAAAACGAGCCGCACCGCCGGCGCTGCGTATGAGAAGGTGAGAAGAGCGGTTGAGTATGAGGAGGAACATTTGGTGCGCCGCAACGCGATTCGCAGAATCTTGCAGCGTCGTATACAGGGAATTGATCAGCATGGAATCTCTCGGGGTGAGCTGGTGATGCGTGAACTGATTTGGGCCAAGTACCTCCCAAACAAACAGGTTCCCATTGACATGATTGATACCGTTGAGGCGGTCATTCAAAAATACGACCGTTTGTTTGCGGTCATCCAAGAGAGCGAGGAGCAAAATGCCATGGAAGAATGGCTGTTTGACGTTATTTCTACGGAAATAGAATACTTACTCCACCCACCAAAAGGCAACGAGGCGTTGGCGACGTTTATGTTTGATCGCATTAAACGTGAGTTGGTGTGGGAGGCGGGTAAAATAGAGGACAAGCAAAAAGATTTGCTCGTGTATGTGGCTATTCACCGCGCGCTGCTCAAATCAAACTTGGCTACGTTGCGTTACCGCGTGCTCACATTGTACTTTCCCCATTGGAGCAAGGCGACTTCTGAACAAATTGAGGAAGTGGCACACAAGCTTCCAAAAATTATCAAGGCGATTGATGAGCAGATTCAACACCCGTTGGCAGATCAACTCTTTCGATTTATGCGTCGGTTTACGTTTGTGTTTTGGACGCTACATGATTTGATTCTCAAATACGACGATTTTTCCGAGGTTATCAAGGAGAATGAACGACTCGCAAGTGCCGTGCGCAATGTGGCCTATGCTCGGTATGATCTCTTTAAAAAGCGACGAACGCGTACCGTTGCGCGTGCTGTCCTTTTCTTGTTTATTACGAAAATGCTGCTTGCGTTGATTATAGAGGTTCCATACGAGTTTTTTGCCTTGCAACACATAAATCAAACATCGCTTGCCATTAATATTTTGTTTCATCCGTTTTTTCTGGCATTGATTGGAATCACCGTGAGCATTCCGGTAAAGCGTAATACGGCACAGCTCCTCACGTACGTGAAGGCGGTGTTGAGTGGGCGAGATCAAGCACTTGGCGTGATCTTTAAGATTCGTAAGCCGTGGACACAAGGGGCGCTCGGACGGTTTTTTACTTCACTCTATTTGCTAACCTATGTGGTGAGTTACGGTTTCCTCGCCTGGTTCCTCACCGTTATTCTTTCTTTTAATGTGGTATCCGTGGCACTCTTCCTGCTTTTTTTCTCGCTTGTTACGTTTTTTGGATTGCGTATTCGGCAAAGTGCCTTGGAGTTGTTGGTGGTTGAACGTCAAGGGAGTGTTTTTGGCACGTTGTTTGATTTCTTTATGCTACCCATTACGCGTGCCGGCCGTTGGATGACGTTGCGTGCAAGTAAGTTGAATGTGTTTGCCTTCTTTCTTGATTACGTGGCCGAGGCACCGATTAAACTTGCGATTGAATTGGTGGAAGGGTGGATCGCTTTTGTGAAGGCTCAGAAAGAAGAAATTGAATAATATGTTTGATCGTGTCCCGGACAAGGTCTACAGTGCATTCGCGATTCTTTTGGTTGTGTTGCCGCTATGCTGGTTTCTTTCTTTTTTGCGGGAGAGTCAGCGTGGTTATTGGTATGGGATTGAGCTGGATTCGGCTGCACAAACGGAGGACGCGTTAACGATTCTTCATTATAGCTGGAACGGGATTGAATTTTCAGGAAAGGGTCCCATGCCGGTAGAAGAGATTACCTTAAAACGAAACACGGTGAGATCCATCCTTGAGTACAAGAAACATCGCGCGTTTATTGGCCTGTCGGACTCGGAGTATTATTGCTATCCCGTGGAGCCGTCCTTTATTGATTCTGCGCTTTTAGGCCTTATAGCGGAGAGGGTTGTGTACCGGTTTTCTGATATTGTTGCGCCAGCAAATCTTGTTCCGGTGGAGGTGTATACGTCGGACAGTGAGTTACTACGACCGCACAGGATCGCCGATTATTGTCGTGAGCTGTATCAGGGAGAATAAATAGTAGTACTATGCAATTGATGAAAAAAATTTCTGACCGCGTCTATATTGGTCTGTCGCTTGTCGTGATTACTGGACTTATGAGTCTTGCTTTTATTTTTATTGTCGGAGGAGGTCAAATTTGGTATGCCGTCTACAATGATGGAGATCTCTACGCAACCGATACATCCTCTTCCGTTGTTCTGTATGAGGTATATCCATCACGTGTTAAGGAGACGCTGCAAGGAAAGAGTCTGACTGTTCCTGTTGGGAGCGTGATTGGAACATCCACGTCCGATACATTTCAAGCGTTTTTGTCCATAGAAACGGCAGAAGAAAAACCGGCCTACTACTGTTATCCACTAGAACCTTCTTATCAAGATACGGTTTGGTTTGGCGTAGAACGAGATGTGTATGCGTTTTCCGATATTCTCAAAGAGGAATTGCGTGTGCCCAGAGACGTTTTTGCCGGATCGGATGACTCGCCGGACGTGTACGAGATTCTGACATACTGCCGTTTTCGTAAATGACGTAAATAGGAGGAATGAAAAAAAACGGAACAAAGCTGCTTGGTCGTCTGCTTTTGAGAATCAGTTTCGCGTTGATTATTCTTTTTCTTATAGGTCCCATGCTGTTTCCAAGGCGTACAGATGTTGATTCCATTCGTTATGGTGCCACATGGTCAACGTACTATGCGGAGTATTTGGGCGTGGATCCGATTGATGGTTTACGCGAGTCTATGAAAGATTTGGGAATCTCTTTTTTTCGTATTCCTGTCTATTGGGATCGCATACAGACGCAGCCCGATGTTTACCATTGGGAAGAAATGGATGCCGTTGTGCAACTTGCGGAGGAGCACGAGGTTGATTTAATCCTTGCCGTTGGGCGACGTGTGCCACGTTGGCCGGAATGTTATACTCCCTCTTGGGCCGCTGATTTGTCTGATGCAGATCAGGCACAGGCGCAACGCGATTTTGTTGCAACAGTTGTGAATCGCTATAGGCACAGTCCTGCACTCGTACGTTGGCAGGTGGAAAATGAACCGTTTTTTGGTGCGTTTGGTGCATGCTCCGGTGCGGATCCATTGGTGTCGCTTCCAGATGAGCTGGCGCTGGTTCGTTCGTTGGATCCATTGCATTCTGTTCAAACCACAGCAAGTGGTGAGTTGGAATGGTGGAGTCGGATCGCCTCACTTACGGACACGATTGGTATTTCTGTGTACAGAACGACCTACACGCAAGGCATTGGCTATTTTACGTATCCGATTCCCGCGTGGGTGTACAGAGCCAAGGCATGGTTTGTGCGCCCAACGCGTGTGGTGATTTCTGAACTTCAAGCAGAGCCGTGGTTTGCGCGATCAATCAAAACCTATTCGCCGGAAGAGCAAATGGCGTTATTCTCGCCTGAGGATCTTACACGGCACGTGGACTATGCAAACCGTATTGGCATGGAGGAGGTAATGATGTGGGGAGTTGAATGGTGGCTTTCATTAAAGCAGGTCGGACGTCCGGAATTGTGGGAGGCGGCGCGTACAATACGTTGGTAGGCATGGGTATTATGAGCGAACGCACAAAGGATCTTCATTATGAACCGCGGCAATTTCCGCAGGGGTTTTTGTGGGGCACGGGGACGAGCTCGTATCAGGTGGAAGGGGGCAATCAGCGTGCCGATTGGTGGAAGTGGGAACAAGAGGGCGGACACATTGCAGACGGAACAACTTCCGGTCGTGCGGTTGATTATTGGAACCGTTACAGAGAAGATTTTGCCTTGGCAAGTGAGCATCTACACAACAACGCGTATAGAATGAGTGTGGAATGGTCACGATTGGAACCCTCCGAGGGAGAATGGGACGAGGAGGCATTTACGCATTACCGGGAAATGCTCACAGAGGCAAAGCGCTGCGGATTACAAATCATGCTCACCGTACACCACTTTACCAATCCGCAATGGCTCATGGACAAAGGAGGATGGGAGACGAGAAAGGTCATCCACTTTTACACGCGTTTTGTGCAAAAACTCTGCGATGAGCTGGGTGAATTTGTAGATTTGTGGTGTACGATTAACGAGCCAATGGTGTACGTGTTACAGGGGTACATTTTTTTGGAATGGCCGCCACAAAGGCGTAGCTATTACAAGGCAGCAAAGGTGGTGTGGCACCAAACGCGTTGTCACAGAGCGGCCTACAAGTTGATTCACGCGTGGGCTCATGAACGTAATCGTGTTACCCACGTTGGAATTGCCAACAATGTGTCTTCTATGACCATCTACCGCAAACACAGCTTTTTGGACCATCTTGCGGCGGCACTGATTGATAGAGGAATGAATCACGTATTTTACTATTTGAGCGGTATGCGCACGCACGATTATTTGGGGCTCAATTACTACTTTCATTTTCGTATTAAGAGTGTGTGGGACTTTTTAAAACGTAAAGGTCCGGTGGAGACCTCGCAGAGCGCACAATTTGAATCCTCGGATATTGGCTGGGAACTGTTTCCGCATGGCATTTTTGACGTGTGTATGGACATGGCCGGCTACAAAAAACCGATTTATATTACGGAGAACGGCCTTGCGACGACCAATGACGATAAACGGATCCGTGTGATTGTGGGGTTTTTGATGCAGCTGCATTACGCCGTGCAGGAAGGTGCCGATGTTCGCGGATACTTTCATTGGTCGCTCCTGGATAATTTTGAATGGGCTAAGGGGTATGCGCCAACCTTTGGATTGGTGGAGGTGGACCGAGCCAGTATGCGGCGCACGCCTCGCACGAGTGCGATGGTGTACGGTATGATTGCAGAAAAGAACGCTATAGAACACGATTTTCTGCGGTTTCTCGGGCATGGAACAACGGATATATTAAACGAATGGAAAAAGAGTCACACACAAACGTAGCAGACAGGCCTGACGGATACCTATTTGATAAGCAACCCATTTTATGAAGTACGACTACGATTTATTGGTGATTGGATCCGGCTCGGCGGGATTCTCGGCCGCCAACGCCGCAAAAGGGCCGGGGCGCAAGATTGGTATTGTGGAGGCGGACAGGTTGGGAGGGGAGTGCCCAAACTGGGCATGCGTTCCAACAAAGGTGTTACTTAAAAGTGCAAAAGTTTACAGAGACTTGGCGCATGCGCACATGTACGGTGTTTTTTTGAAAGACGCTTCCGCCAATTTTTTGGAGATCATGAAGCGACGCGGGCAGATTGTGGGTGCCCTTGGAGGTCCGCGAATAGACAAAATTGCCGATAAGCTTGGGCTGGATGTGTTGCATGGCTTTGCAAGTTTTTTGGATGAGCACACGATTCAAATAGAAGAGAAGCAGGTAACGGCTGACAAGTTTGTGATTGCCACGGGGTCCTCAACCGTCATCCCGGAAGTTCCGGGTTTGGACAAGGTGTCTTGGATCGGTTTTAAAGAAGCGGTGCAATTATCCGAGGCTCCCGTATCTCTGATCATTTTGGGTGGAGGTCCTGTAGGATGTGAATTTGCCCTTCTGTACGCAAGCCTCGGAACGCGGGTGATGATTGTGCAGCGTGCGCCCGCATTGCTTCATCGAGAAGAACCTGAGATCTCTGCTCTCGTGGCAGATCAGTTGGAAAAGTTGGGGGTAAAGATATATACGGGCGCTGAGGTTATTCGTGTGGATCAAAATGGGGCAATGATTACGGCAAAGATTCGCAAGGAAAAAACCATGCTGACCATAGAGGGGACCGTGCTTTTGCTTGCAACGGGCAAAAAAGCAAACACGGCAGGTCTGGGGTGTCTGGCCGCAGGTGTTCGGCTGGATGCACGAGGAAATGTGATCACAAATTCGGAACTGGCAACAACCGCAAAACACATCTGGGCTGCAGGAGATGTGGATGGAGGAATGCTTTTTACGCACGCGGCGCACTATGAAGGATCGCTTGCCGGTCAAAATGCCTTTGCAGAAGAACCACGCCTGTTGGACGAGCGAGTTGTACCGAGGGTAACGTTTATGGACCCGGAGGTGGCAAGTGTTGGTTTGACAGAGGCGGAGGTCAGGGAGAAATATGGAACGGTGCTTGTGGGAGTTTTTCAACTTCGCGGTCTCGGACGGGCCTATATAGACGGAAACGTTGTTGGATTTGTAAAGCTTGTTGCGGATCCAAAAACGCGCAAACTGCTTGGCGGCCATATAGTAAGCGAGCGAGCCGGGGAGCTGATTCATGAAGTGGCGCTTGCGATTCATCTGAAGGCGCGCATGGATGATTTGGCGGAAATGATACATGCCTATCCAACGTATTCAGAAGCGGTCGCAGGTGCGGCGGCGATGGCGGAAGTTGTCTAATATGGAATTTGCGCTTGTAATTCTTATTATGGTGCTGATTGTTTTGTGTGTGGTTTCTGTGTTCATAACGGCGGTGACATTGACAATTTTTTCCGGTGCGCCCTGGGTACCAACAAAAAAACCCATGACACGCGCGCTGTGTGAGTTGGGAGACATACAACCCGGCGATCGGGTTATGGATCTTGGATGTGGGGATGCAAGTATGTTGCTTGTTGCCGCAAAAGAATATGGCGCGATTTGTACGGGTATAGAGTTGAACCATGTTCTTGTGTGGCTGGCGCGGTTTCGTGCCAAGCTTGAGGGTGTGTCTGACAAGGTAACCATTGTGCAAGGAAATATCTTTAAGGTGGACTTACCGGACACGGATGTGGTGGTTTTGTATCTGCTACCGCGCGCGATGCAGAAAATTGAGCAGCGACTCAGAGAACGCTACCCACACGTACAAGTGCTTTCTCACGATTTTAAACTGGAAGGTGGCGCGAGTGCGGTAAAAGAAAAAAGCGTAGGCCGTGGTACGGCGCGCTTGTATAGATGGTAAAGTGATCCCGCCCGAGGAAGCCCCGGGCGGGATGCTGATGTCTGGCGCCGCTTGGGCGCGCTGCCTAGATCGGCTCGGGCGGGCGGCCGCCGTTGTCCTGGATCACGTGTACCAGTGCCCATCCGGCCACCTCGCGGCGGACACCCGTGGCCACAAGTTCTTCAACCGCTTCGTACTGGACGCGGCCGTTGATCAGACGCATCTCGAGCCAGCCCACGTACTGTCGGGCCTCGTGGCGAGCCTTCTCCCAGTCGTTCGAATCCTCATCCTGACGCACTGCCTGCTGCGAGGTCTGCATGCTGCCTCCTGCGTCGTGGAATTTGACGCGCGCTTATTCAACGCTTTTTGAGGATATTTGTCAATAGGTGCATCTCATTGTGGATAATGTGCTTGTGCTATAATCGCCTCCTAGCATGACCCATTTTCTCATTATGTCCAAAGAAATTGTTCTCGATATAGAAACGCAAAACACCTTTGAAGACGTTGGCGGTTGGCATCACGACAAGCTCCGCATCTCGCTCATTGGGGTGTATTTTTTTGAAACAGACACGTACGAGACCTTTTTGGAACCGGATCTGCCAAAACTCTGGCCACGTCTGGAGCAGGCGGATCGCATTATCGGCTACAATCAAAAAGGATTCGACAATCCGGTTATGAACAACTATTACGCCGGTGATTTGAATCAAATTCCACAACTTGATCTGTTGGAAAAAATTCATCAAACGCTTGGGTACCGGGTCAAGCTTGACGATGTGGCAAAATCAACGTTGGGTATGGGCAAGTCCGGTCACGGATTGCAGGCGGTGGAGTTTTGGAAGGAAGGAAGGCTACAAGAACTTGCGGATTATTGTTTGCAAGATGTGCGCGTAACAAAAGAGATTTACGAATTTGCCAAGGAGCATGGGCATGTGTTGTTTGAGGATCGGATGGGGCAGGTGCATGAGATTGCGTTTTCCGTGGCGCCGGAGACGGTGC
>DOMJ01000043.1:0-15057 GCA_003509895.1 Candidatus Uhrbacteria bacterium
GTTGCGCGCCGTCAATCGTTTTCCACTCACCGGGATCTTTTGCGCTTCCAAGTGTACAAAGGACTTACTATTGGAAGCGCAAAAGATCCCGGTGAGTGGAAAACGATTGACGGCGCGCAACGGTATGTTGTGGACGGTATTGTGGAACACTTGGCGGATATGATTGATCCAAACGAGGAGTTTAGCGTTGGCGTGTATAAGCAACGTGCGTTTAATGCCATCAACGACGTTCTTTTGCGAGGAAAACAGCCGATTCTGGTTGGTGGAACGGGCTTGTATATTCAGGCGGTGATAGATAATCTACAATTTCCGGACGTGGCTCCAAATCCCGTGCTACGTGAACGGCTCGCTAAAAAGTCTTTGCAAGACCTTGTTGCAACCTACGAAGCTTGTGATCCCGTGGGTGCTCTGGCGATAGATAACAACAATAGAAGACGCCTTATAAGAGGTATTGAAGTCTGTTGGACCACGCGAAAACCATTTTCCGAATTACAAACAAAAGGACCACAACAGTACCAATTGCTTCAACTGGCGTTTGATGTCTCTCGCGAGCAGCTGTATGCGCGGTTGGATCGTCGCGTGAATGAAATGGTTCAACGTGGTCTTGTAGAGGAGGTACGATCTTTGTTAGACGCGGGTGTGGATCCGCGCAAGAGTGCTTTATCGGGTATCGGTTATAGAGAAGTGGTGAGTTTTTTGCAGGGATATACAAATGAAGAAGAGATGATCGCGGAGATTCAACAAAATACCAGGCGCCTGGCTAAGCGTCAGTTGAGTTGGTTTAGGCGAGATCCAACAATTGTTTGGGTAAAAACGATAGAAGAAGCTCTGGCGCACGTACACCATTTTCTCTTTGAATAAAAAACCGAGACACACCCGTCTCGGTTTTTACACATCGGAGAGCCTCCTTTCTAGGAGCTCTCTTGTTTTTGGCACGTTTGCACTTCCTTGTGTTATTTTTTGCACCATCCCAATAAAAAATTGAAGAAGGACAACTTTACCTGCTCTGTATTGTTCTACTTGATGCGGATTTTCTGCCAACACTTAATCAATAATGGCTCCCAGGGCATCCGTATCACTGATCGTGGTCAGACCAAGGGATTCAATCACTTGTGCGGGCGATGCTCCATCGTCCAACATCGCTTCTAACACATGCGTGGCCTGTTGTGCCGTAATTGTTTTTTGGTAAATGATGTTCAGAAGTTCCGCCATGTTTTCTGGGGTCACATGGGTTGTACGAATATCTTCCGACCGTTCCGTGAGCGCTCCCAGGAGCTTGGTCCCAATCCACGTGGCTACGAGCTTGCCAATGGGTTGTCTGTAGCGATCCGCGACCGTGTTCTCATCTGCATCAATGTCCGGATTTGCAGCAAGCCACGCAAAAAGTTCGCTTATCACGCGCTCTGTAAAGTCGGCAAGTGCCGGGTCATCTGTCAGGGTAGCGGCAGCTTGTTCGGAGAACGTATATTCGGACTGGAATCGTTCACGTCGTTGTTGAGGTAGTTCCGGCCGCGATCCTGTTTCTTCCTGAATATAGGTGGAAAGATCCGTGGGCGGAATATCCGGTTCTCGCATAAAGCGATAGTCGGCGGCCTCTTCTTTGGTGCGTTGTAAATCCGTTTTATTGCCGACGGCATCCCAACCGCGTGTTGTGGTTACCATTGGAGGATTGCCTTGCTGCCAGAGAGTGCCTTGCCGATCAATCTCAAAGAGAAGCGCACGCTCAACCGCCTTAAACGAGTTCATGTTTTTGACCTCTGTTTTTGGATAGTATGGGTCTGCCACAGGGAGCCCGTTTGCATCTACGGGTCGTAAAGACACGTTTGCATCGCAACGGAGGTGGCCTTTTTCCATGTCGGCATCGGAGACGGCAAGATAGCGCAAGATACGGCGCAGCTCAAGCAAAAAAATCTTGGCCTCGTTGGGGGTTCTAAAATCCGGGCGTGTGACAATCTCTACAAGAGGAGTACCGGCACGATTAAAATCAACCAACGTCTTCCCGTCACGGTGCACATTTTTTGCCGCGTCTTCCTCCAGGTGCGCCCGTTCAATGTGGATAATCGCCTTCGTGCGAGGGCCTTCCGGAATCTGAATAGTGATTACGCCGTCTTCAGCTACAGGCACGTCGAACTGAGAAATTTGGTAGCCCTTTGGCAGATCGGGGTAGATGTAGTGCTTACGATCAAAATACGTTGGTGAGTTAATCCTGCATCCAAGGGCCAACCCAATACGCACCGCAAAGCGCAAAGCTTCTCGGTTGAGAGAGGGGAGAGTCCCAGGATGGCCAACATCAATCGCGGAAATCAGCGTGTTAGAGGCGGCGCCTTCCGCATGATTATCTACGGAACTAAACAGCTTTGTTGCTGTTTTGAGTTGGACGTGAATCTCCAGTCCAATAATCGGTTCTAGGTGATGATACGTCATATCGTGTTGCTATCCTATCATTCTTTTGTAAAAGAAAAAACCGGACGTGTGCCCGGTTTTAAAACACTCAATTCATTCCATTCAATTTCTTGAGATGGCTAAAAATCATGGTTGGAATGTTGACGAGGACAGTCGTAAATGGGAGCGATATAGCCAAGATACCAATCACCAGAAGAATACCTCCAACATCCGTTGAAACAGAACTGCCAATAACCCCAAAGATAATGCCGACAATAATGACAGCGAGGTAGTAGATGACTCCTACAAGGAAGAGACTCACAAACAGTTTTACAAACAAATCCCACTTACGGCCTTTGACCATTTGAATACTGATGCGGAGAGAATCCCCAATGTTTTTTTGATCAATGATCGCAAGAAATTTTGCCGAGAAGAACATGAGAGCGAGAACAATTCCGGGAACAATAAACAGGAACAAACCAAAGAATGTTGCGACAGCGGAGATAAGTCCAACGGCAAACATCGGCCATATAACGGCCTGGAGATCCTGTTTGGCTTTTTCCATACTCACCATCCCTGTTGTAACGGCCTGATAAGAAAGGCGTGTGAGGATGATCCCCATCCAAATGGCGTAAGCAAACGACACGAGAGAGATCAGTATCCACAAAACAAATTTTATTGCGTTGTCAGGAAGATAACCAAGGAGCATTTGTAGGAGCATAATACCAAAGTAGGGAAGAATGACTTTGGCGTATACGCGAAAGTGTTTTTTTGCGGCTTCAATACTCACGGTAAGAATCTCGCCTATTTTTGGGAGCTTTCCAACGGGAGCTGAGGATACGGGTTGCGTGGTAGACATAAAAAGGGGTTACGCTTTTTTAAGATGCGAATACAGAAGGTGATCCGTAATAAGTAACATCGGATTCAAGAAGACAAATAGCACCGAGTAACTCAGGGTGAGGGCGATCCATTCAACACGCATGGCAGATAATACATCGGTGCCCTGCAAAACACTGTACGCAATAATGCGGATGACAATAATTAACAAAAACTGCAGAAGAAAGAACACACCAAAATAGAGGAGCTTTGGAATAAGGAGCCGTAGAGCAACAGCCCAAAAACGCTTTTTTACCAACTCCATACTTGCGCGAACGGCGGCCATTCCACGTTTACCATCCTCCACAAGAGCAAAGCCCGCAAAGGCAAGGTAGATCATAAGGGCAATGGGTGGCAGAAAGAGCAAGAGCGACACAAACAAGAGAGAGAAAAGAATGAGAGACGGCAGAAATCCAACGCCGATATTGGTCAGAAACCAGAACAGGAGAAGTGGCAAGAGGAACGCCCCAACAACAAGAAGTAAATAGTACAGTCGAACCAGAAGTTGAGGGACAAAGAGACCCCAGGCGGCCTTGTTGAGTTTTTTAAAGGTAAGCTTTACGTTTGATTCTTGCGACTGAATCGCTCTGATCAATGCGTTAATGGTCCACGTTCCAATAACGGTGGCAACGATCGTATTATTGACGAACAAAAGAATGATGCCGATTTTTTCTGAGAGAGTCGTTTGTGTTGTTGCCACGGCATCAATGGGGTAGAGCAAGATGGCAATCACGTTTATGATAGATACAACCAACAGCCATGCACTTATTTTGAGCAGGAATTTGTGGTGAGCGCGGTAGTGTTCCCATGCGCTATCGATAAGGGCTCCAATGCCGATAAGTTGGTTCATACGTGGGTAGCTGTTTGTTGAGTAAGTAATGGGATCGGGGTTCCGATGGATGGCAGAATGATTTGCCACAGTTCTTGATGAATATCCTCAATGCTTCTAAGTGTTCCGTCCGGCGCACAATCAATGTGATGAAAACTTGGGAAGAGTTTTGTGATCTCTCTGTAGGTATTGATAGAGGCTTCTATGTGTGTTTTGTCTGATTCGTGAATATCTCCTGCAACCTTTGTTTTTTCTGTGGCCCCTTGGGCGGCGAGTTTTATGGCGACGTCCACCGGCACGCTGAGCACGAGGTTGAGCGTGGGTCGCGGAATGCCAAAGATCGTGTGTTCCAAATGATCGTTCCAAGCAAAATACGCGTGGCGCATCTCTTGATCTCGGATTTTTTGCCCGTGATGGGCCATGTTAGACCCAACGTAGCGGTCGGACACCACAATCTTGCCCGCCTCAAGCCAATCACGGATTTGAAAAGAAGCGTCAAACCGATCTACGGCAAAAAGGATGCTCGCTGCATGGGCGTTAACGTCTGTGGAATGTCCATAGTCCCCGGCGAGATATTTTTCTACGGCGCCGCAACTTTTTTGACCATACTGTGGGAACGAGATGGTTTCTACGTCATACCCCTCCAAACGCAAACGCTCAACAAGACGCTTGGTTTGCGTTGCCTTGCCGGATCCATCCGTGCCGTCTATCACAAAGAAGGCACCCATTTTTCTGCTTGAGAGATCCATTTCATCACTGATTATAGCGTGCTTTTGGGAAAAACGCCTGTGGATAGCGCGGCCTGTAAAAACGGATTCTAATCCTCGTTTTTGCTCACATTTTTCCGTTCTTCTTCCGTTAGAAAGTTTCTCCACATCTGGCTTGCCCGTGGTTTCATGTCACCCACGTACTTGCTGTTGAGGGCGTGCGCATTATCCTTACTGTAGGAGCGAATACTTGGTGAAGATATTTTTTCAAAGGCAATCTGAGCAATCGGCATTTTGTAATAGAGCAAAATGGGGAGGTTGGCGACGTTGTGTAACTCAAGCGTCATTTTGAGGCAATTGCCCGGGTCCAAAAATCCGGCGGTGACATGAATCAATAATCCCATACGCCCAATGGAACTCTTGCCTTCTAATCTACCAACATACTTGTCCGACACACCCGTTGTTTCATGAATCATAGCAAGGGCAAATTCACCCGGATGTAAGACGAATGGTGTCTCTTCATCAATCACGATTTCCTTCATCATCGGATCAATTGGCTTTTTTGGATCTATAACAAAGTTGGCGTTCGTATCAAAGATTAAGAAGTGTTTGTCTAGGCGCAAATCAATAGATGCCGGCTGCATCATGTTTTCCGTATACGGTTCCACAGAAATGTCACCCGCCTCCATAGCCAGTTGAATATCGCGATCGGACAAAATCATATAAGTCGATTGAGGTCTGAAAAAAGGTTTTCCTAGAAGAGGGAAGTGTGAGGAGATTTTAGCACACTTTCTTTTTCCACCCGTAGTTTTGAGGCGTTCTATTTGAGGTGAAATATCGACGATCGTCCAAAAATCACCTCAAAACTTTTGAGAGATTTTTTTGTTTTTGATCAATTATTGGAAGAATTCAAACACGTTTCTGATGAAATGAAGAAAAAAGCACAGAAAAACATGTGTGGATACAATTTGACGATCGTCTCTAAATCTCCTTGAGATTGTCGTGTTGATTATTGGTTGATAAGAGACGGGGAGAACAACAAGGAGAAGAAAAAGAAGGCGCGATGTACGGAGAGTTGACAGAGAGGTCAATAGGACTTATGGTAGCCCTGCTCATTGTTACAAGGCGGTCTTGCCGCAGAAAAGGATCGACGTGAAGAGATTGAAGCATTTTTTGAGGTTGGTTCTGATGGTTAATTCCAAAAAAACATGCGCCAGGCGGGACTCTCCCTCCGGGCGCGCAATTTTATACAATTTTATAAAAGATCTTTAGATACAGGTACGACCACCAGGCAGAGAAACCAAAAACCACCCCATAGCGGGGCGGTTTTTTAAACGCACGATTACGCTTCAACCGAGAATTTGACTCCCGGCCCCATGCTTGTGGTAATGGTTGCACTCTTCATGTAGATCCCTTTAGAAGAAGCTGGTTTTGCTTTCTTAATAGAATCAACAATCGCGAGGAGATTTTCTTGGATTTTTTCCGGTCCAAAGCTGACCTTTCCAATAATCACATGCACGTTGGATGTATTATCGTTCTTGTAGGCAATCTTTCCACCCTTTTGATCCTCCACCATTTTTCCAACATTGGTTCCAACGGTGTCGGTTTTAGGGTTTGGCATAAGACCTTTTGGTCCCAAAATCTGTGCGATCTTGGCAAGTTTTGGCATCATGTCCGGGGTTGCAATTGCCACGTCAAAGTCAATGACTTTTGACTGGGAGATTTTTTCAATGTCCTGATCATCCATCACGATATCTGCGCCTGCAGCTCGTGCTTCTTCTACTTTATCTGAGCTCACAAACACGGCAACGCGCTTGGACTTTCCGGAACCGTGAGGCAACGTGATGGTGGCGCGCACTTGCTGGTCACCCTTTTTGGGATCAATGCCAAGTCGGAAGTGTGCCTCTACGGAAGCATCAAACTTGACCTTTGAAGCAGAGAGGGCAAGCTGCACCGCTTCCATGAGAGGATACGAGGTTGACTTGTTAATGGCGCTTGTGGCCTCTTTCATGCGTTTTGAAACAGTTGACATAGTTCTGTGGTTCGGGCGGCCGAGGGCCTCCCACTGAATAATGAATCTTAGAGTTGACTTTCTATTCCCATCTGACGCGCGGTACCGGCAACAATCTTTACGGCCTCATCGAGGTTGTTTGTGTTGAGGTCGGGCATCTTGATGGTGGCAATCTCCTCGAGCTGTGTGCGAGAGAGCTTTCCAACCTTTTGCAAAAGAGGGTTACTGGAACCTTTCTTGAGCTTGAGGGTTTTTAAAATAAGCGAGGACGTTGGAGGCGTCTTCATCACAAAGCTGAACGTGCGATCTTCGTACACACTAATAATCACCGGAACAATATCGCCCATGCGACTCTTACTCTCGTTGTTAAATTGTGTACAAAAATCCTGAATGTTCAACCCATGTTGACCAAGAGCCGGTCCCACAGGAGGTGCCGGTGTTGCTTGCCCCGCAGGGATTTGCAACTTAATCTGCTTAACGGCTTTTTTTTCTGCCATACGCAAGTGTTTACAGAGATTCCCGGGATTTAGTGACCCGAGCAACTCAGCGTGAATAAATCAGCATAGTCTGCTGCATCCACGCGTCCAGCAGGTGAGCGCGTGTTGTGCAAGAGATTAGGCAATGGGATTGATTTGAAGGAAGTCGAGCTCCACGGGAGTCTCTCGCCCAAACATATTGACGAGAACTTTTATTTTTCCGCGCTGTTCGTCTATTTCGCTCACCTTTCCTTCAAAGTTTTTAAACGGTCCGTCGATAATTTTGACCATGTCATGTACGTGTACATCGATGGTAAATTCCGGTTCGTTGATGCCCATGCGTTTTTGCAGGGACGATACCTCTTCTTCAGACAAGGGAGTTGGCGTCACGCCGGATCCAATAAATCCTGTTACACTTGGCGTATTGCGCACCACGTACCACGAGTCGTCATTGACGAGCATTTCCACAAGGACGTATCCGGGAAATATTTTCTCCTCAATTACTTTGCGCTTTCCGTTTTTAATCTTGATCTTCTTTTCTTTTGGAATAAGGACGTTGAAGATTTTGTCCCCCATGTCCATAGAATCAATACGCTGTTTTAGATTTTGTACCACGTTCTCCTCAAATCCGGAGTATGTGTGAATTGCATACCAGCGTCGTCCAAAGTTCGCGGTTTGTTTTGCCATACGTTTGTAAGCGAGACCTCCTTAGATAAGCATTTTTAAGAGAGCGGTAAACAGGTAGTCCAAGACACCAAAAAATGCGGCAACCAATAGCGTGATTCCAATCACGAGAGCGCTGTATCGCACGGTTTCTTTCCGTGTTGGCCAGGTGATTTTTTTTGACTCTTCAAAGGAGTCTCGAACATAGTTGCGGAGGCGAACGAGCGGGTTCTTGGTTTGGGTCATAGTGACACGGTAAGCACAGGGTGCTTTATTTGGATCTTAAAACCCCCGCAAGGGGGATATGGCACAATACTAGGTCATTGAGTGATTTTTGTCAACTCTCACTTGATCGGGGACTCCCATAAGGAGAACGCCTTGTTTGAGACGTATGAATGCGAACGATTTTTTTACGACAAAACAGAGGGACGGACCCTCTGTTTTTTAAATATCTAGGTTTTCTACGGCCTTTGCATTGCTGGAGATAAAGCGTTTGCGCGGACCGACGTCGCTGCCCATAAGCGTATCAAAAATCTCATCGGCACGCGTGGCGTCCTCAATGGTGACGCGCTTCATAATACGGTTGGTTGGATTCATGGTCGTTTCCCACAACTGATCCGCATTCATTTCTCCAAGTCCCTTGTATCGTTGGATATTGACTTTGCGGCCGCCACTCTCGGCAACTTCTTCACCTGTTTCTTCATCAACCACGATTTTTATTTTTTTAGGAGCGGCTCCCGTAACAGGTGTCGTGAGCTTGTGAATAATGCGTTCACGCTCTTCTTCATTAAAGGCGTACTCAACGGTTTTGCCAACCGCGATACGAAACAAAGGAGGCTGTGCAATAAAGAGGTGGCCTTGGTGAATAATTTCCGGGAAGTAACGGAAGAAAAGCGTGAGGAGCAGTGTGCGAATGTGTGCGCCATCTACGTCGGCATCCGTCATAATCACAATGCGTCCGTAGCGCAGACGAGCAATATCAAAGTCGTCGCCAATGCCGGTGCCAAGCGCAATCACAAGAGACTTCAGTTCATTATTCACGAGCATTTTGTCTAGTCGCGCGCGCTCCACGTTTAGAATTTTTCCACGTAATGGCAGAATGGCCTGAAACTCTCGATCACGACCTTGCTTGGCAGAGCCTCCTGCCGAATCTCCCTCTACAATATAGAGCTCGGATTGTGCGGAGTTTTTGCTAGAACAATCGGATAATTTTCCCGGTAGTGTGAGTCCTTCCAAGGCTCCCTTACGCAAGACGGTGTCTCGTGCGGCACGAGCTGCCATACGCGCACGAGCCGCTAACACCGATTTTTCCAAAATAGACATCGCATCTCGTGGATGCTCTTCCAGAAATGTGGCGAGCGCTTCTGCGAACATGGATTCCGTGGCACTGCGCGCTTCGGGGTTTCCAAGTTTTGCCTTTGTTTGCCCTTCAAATTGAGGTTCCGGAACACGGAGAGATAGAATCGCTGTTAATCCTTCGCGGACATCGTCTCCCGAGAGATTATTGTCTTTGTCTTTTAGGATACCTTTGTCTCGCCCGTAGGTATTGAGTACACGCGTGAGTGCGGCACGAAAACCGGCGAGGTGTGTTCCTCCTTCCGGGTTGAGAATGTTATTGGTAAAACAGTGAACGTTCTCGTAGTACTCTTCCGTATATTGCAGCGCAACCTCTACCTCTATGTTGTCGATTTGTTTGCGCGCGTGCATCACGGTTTCATGTTTGGCTTTTTTCCCGTAGTTGAGGTGACGTACATAGCTTGCCACACCGCCCTCAAAGTAGAACGCGTATTCTCGAATATGTTCCGGATCCCGTTCGTCAATGGCGATCAGTTTGATCCCGCGTGTTAAATACGCATGCTGGCGCAGACGGTCCAAGATGGTTCCAAACTTGTAGACCGTTGTTTCAAAAATAGAAGCATCGGCTTTAAATCGAATCTGTGTTCCGGTCTCTTTTGTTTTGCCAACGGCCTTAATGGCGCTAACGGGCTTTCCAACTTTGTAATGCTGTTCCCAAACCTGCCCGTCACGATAGACGATGGCATCTAATTCCGAGGAAAGAGCATTAACCACAGATACACCCACACCGTGAAGTCCACCGGACACCTTGTAGCCGGATGCGTCTCCACCAAATTTTCCACCTGCATGCAGCTTGGTTAAGACCAACTCAAGAGCAGAAACTTTGTACTGCGGATGCTTCTCGACCGGAATACCTCGGCCGTTATCTAATACGCTCACCCATCCATCCGGTTGTAATCGGACTGTGACGGTATTTGCGTGGCCGGCCATGGCTTCATCAATTGAGTTGTCTACAATTTCCCAAACAAGGTGATGTAAACCTGTTTCGCCGGTGGAACCAATGTACATGCCGGGGCGCTTGCGTACGGGGTCGAGACCTTCAAGGACTTGAATCTGCGCGGCACCGTAATCGCTCTTGGCGGCAGGTTTTTTACTTACAGGTTTTGCGGGAACAGATGTTTTTTGTCCTGATTTTTTCGCGGCGGGCATAGGGAATAGTGATAGAAGATGCGGCAATCTTAACATCATTTTGCCCACAGAGCAATGTGCATACGTCCATGTTATACTAAAGCCACTATGGGAATTTGGCCATTTGGAAGTGATTCAAAAAAGTTGGCACAGGCACCGGGCGTGATTGATCCCAACCAAGGTCCAACGCTTGTACAGGCAGAAAAGGAATTTGATAAGCGGTATAAACGAGACATCTGGTGGATTGAACACAAGGAACAGCTACGCAGGAGCGGGGTGGTTTTTCTGTTTGTTGTAGAAGCTCTTTTTGGTCTCATAGGCGTTTGGGCGTTTGTGGATTACTTTCTCATTCATTATGTAGAAGAAGGACGGCTCGTGGAATCGTTTTTTGTGGGAGCCGATAATTTACACGCGGTCGTACAGACGCAGGTTCCTCGTTCATTAGAAGTGGGAGAGGTAGATGTGTTGCCCGCACAAGAAGGGTTTGACGTGTTTACGCTCATCACAAATCCAAACGCTGATCATATTGCGCGTGTGCGTTACCGTATGACGTATGACGATCGTGAATCTGCACAAAACACCGTTATGCTTCTACAAGAGGCAACCGTACCATTGGTTGAGTTTCATGTGGCACAACCAAGACCTCGCAATCCCCGTGTGATTATTGATAGCGTAGAGTGGTGGCGCATTGACGCGCACAGTATTCCGGACCCGCTTGCATGGAAGCAAGCACGACTCAATGTGGCGTTTACAGATGTGAGGCAAGATACGGAGCTTAAAATTGGTGATCAGATTGTGAGTCGGACGTTGGCAAACGTTGTGAATAAAACTGGGTTTGGTTATTACGACCTCGATGTGTACGTCGTACTCAAGCGTGGAGGCTCTGTAATCGGTGTCAATAGGACGGTTCTCTCAAATCTGCTACCACGAGAGGAGCGTGCGTTTCAGTTGGATTGGTTTGGAGGGTCTCCGGCTGCGCAGACGATTGATGTGTATCCGGTGGTCAATTTGTTTGACGAATCGGTTTATCTCCCAAGTGATACCGTGCCGAACATAGATAGGCGCGATCTGCTCAATCGGTAATAAAGAGTCGCTGGAGGTTTTTGAGGACGTTTCGACGCTGCGTGCGGGTCATGATAGGATCGGTCTATGAAGAGGTACACGCGATTGCTGACACAATTTGATTGGGTTTTGGCGGTGGCTGTTTTTGTTTTGTTGGTCCTTGGATTCTCGGCCTTGTATGGCATTGGACTTGTTTCCTCTCCGCCGGATTTTACCAACGTAACCAAGCAGTTTGTTGCGCTCGGGATTGGGCTCGTCCTAGGTGTGATGTTGATGTTTTGGAATTATAAGCAGCTTCGTAGCTATGCCGGTACTTTATTTGCGTTGGGAGCAACACTTTTGCTAAGCGTGTTTTTATTTGGTGTGACACGTCGAGGCACAACAGGATGGTTTGATTTGGGAGTTGTGGATGTGCAGCCAGTGGAATTTGCCAAGATTATTTTGGTGATTGCTCTTGCAGCTATTTTTGCCAAACGATCACGACGGTATATGGGCTGGCGAGAATTAGTCGCCACAGGCGTTCCGGTGGCGGTGTATGCGGGTCTTGTTATGTTGCAGCCCGATTTTGGATCAGCAGCACTCATGATTGGGGTATGGGGAATGATGGTGCTCTTTGCGGGGTTGAATAAAAAAATTGTTGCCATACTTGCCGGCGGAGGAGTATTGGCAAGTTTGGCGGCATGGTTTGTGGTGTTTCAAGACTTTCAAAAAAATCGTATCCTCACCTTTTTGAATCCCGATTTAGATCCCTTGGGGCAAGGCTATAATGTGACGCAAGCAAAAATTGCGATTGGGGCCGGTCGACTATTTGGCAGAGGACTGGGCCTTGGGTCGCAAAGTCAGCTCAAGTTTTTACCGGAGGCACAGACAGATTTTATCTTTGCATCCATTGCCGAAGAGTTAGGATTTGTGGGTATTGTCTTACTGTTAACGGCGTTTGGCGTCATTTTTTGGCGTTTGTGGATTCTTCTCCGTAATTCGCGTGATGAATTTTCTGCTTTTTTGGTTGTGGGATTGGGAACGCTCCTGTTTTTGCAAATGTTCGTTAATATTGCAATGAATCTTGGCTTAATGCCCGTTACGGGTCTTCCGTTGCCGTTTGTGAGTTACGGAGGTACCTCTTTGCTCGCAAGTTTAATTATTTTTGGCATTATTGCCAGCGTCTCTTTGCGGACGCCAATAAATCGAAATGCGACAAGTTCAGTATGATCGTGAGTGAGTCGTGTAACGATCCTTAAGCGTGCTATACTGCTTCTATGAATACATCCACGCCAAAATTTTTGGTAGAAGGTTTGCGACTCGTTTCGGTCTGCCCGGCGTGTAAAAAAGATGGAAAAACGAATGTTCATATCCTGAAATCTGATCGGCAAACGGGCTTAGTTCATGTGACCTGTCAAACCTGTTCGCACACGATGATGGCCTTTTTGGAGCAACAACGGGGAGGCGTGAGTTGTGTCGGATTGATAACAGATTTAAGCCTTCAAGATGCTCGCTATTTTTTAGACCGGCAGTGCCTTACGGCCGATGACGTCCTTCTGGCTCATGAAACGCTTACAACCGGAGATTTTCTCAATACGCTTTTAAAACCTCCTTGTTCTTGACAGAAACAAGCAATTCTGGCACACTGCGGCCACAGATTTAGGTGCCTGGGATTTGGAGTTGAATTCCGTTACGGCGTCTAAAACCTATTCCTTGGAATCATTATCTCCCAATATGGAACGAATGACATTACACGCGACCGTACGCGAGGCGGTAACAGCCCCAGTTGATGTGCGAGCAGAGGCTCGTATCCCTGTTGTAATTTACGGTGGTGAGCGAACAGAAGCACTGTCTCTCTCCGTGGATCACAGTGAATTTATTAAGTTGTACCGAAATGTAACCCCAAGTACGTTGATCGACGTGGATATAGATGGATCCGTTGTGCAGGCACTCGTGGGAGAGGTGCAATATCATGCGGTGAGCGATGCTCTACTGCATGTTGATTTGCGACAGGTGGATCTTTCACAACCTGTAAAGACGATCATAGAATTGGCCTTCTTTGGTGAGGCACCTGCCGTAAAGATGTATGGAGGAACATTGGTTACAAGCCGAGACAAAGTAGCCGTACAAGCGTTGCCAGAAAAACTTGTCCCACGTATTGAAATTGATTTGAATTTTCTTGATTCCTTTGACAAGTCTATTCACGTGCGAGACATTGCTCTTCCGGAAGGTGTTGAGTTGATGGACGAGGCAAGCGCATCTGTTGTGATTGTAAAGCCACCAAAATCAACGGCACAAGTAGCGGCGGAAAAAGCCGAGGATGAAGCAGCGGATGCTGTGGCAGTAACACCAACCGTGCCCGTAGAAGAAGTGAAGGAAGAAAAGAAGGCTGAATAAGAATGTTTAAGCGAGCTACAAACAAGCAGAATAGGCGAGAGACCTGGTTTTCTCGCGTTGCAACAGGAACGGACGGAGCAATACACCATGCTCCGTTTTTCCTTTTACTCTTTGTTGTGTTTTGTGCTGTTTTGGGACTCTGGTTTGTATTGCAACGGTCCGCAACAGACGAGTTGATTGAAACGGAGGAGGTGGTTGAGACCCTAGAGTATCAGGGACCGCGCCATGCGCTCACAGGAATGCCAATGGAAGACGAGGTGCGACCCGCCGTGTTTGCCGTGATGGTGGAAAATCCGGTGGATGTTCGTCCTCAGTCGGGTGTCAATCACGCCTTTCTGGTGTTTGAGGCACCGGTAGAAGGCAACATTACACGCTGGATGGCGTTATTTGGAGCAGATGTTGACTTGAAAGAAGTGGGACCTGTACGCAGCGCACGACCTTACTATGTGGACTGGGCGCTTGGATGGGATGCCTTGTATGCGCATGTGGGTGGCAGCCCGGAAGCGCTTGCGCTGATTCAATCACAGGATGTTTTTGATCTCAACGAATTTTATTGGGGGTCCACGTTTTGGCGCGCACAACGCGCGGAAGCACCTCATAACGTTTTTACGGAATCCATTCGCCTATTGACCGCGTGGGAGAAGATTGTAACAGAGACGGTCGTGTATGCGGATCGTTTATTTAAAGAAAACGTCGCGGAAGAGAATAGACCCGCAGCACAAACCGTGCGTGTACGTTTTGGGCACGCACAGTATAATGTGGACTGGGTGTATCAACCAAAGACAAACGATTACCTCCGCACGCAAATCGGAATCGTGAGCAAGATGCGCGATGGATCAAAACTGATTGCCAATAACATCGCGGTGATGTTTACAGATGTCGAGATGATCGATGACGTAGGCCGTAAGCGTATTCGTACAATTGGAGAAGGAGAAGCGACGATCGTACAAGACGGTGTGTTGATCACGGGGACGTGGAAAAAAGAAAACCGTAAGGCGATGTTGCGCTTTTATACGGAAGATGGGGAAGAGATGCAATGGAATCCTGGTGTGACGTGGATTGAGGTGTTGCCGATTGGTCATACGGTTGAAGAGCTTTAGACCCACAGATCTTAGAGAAAAATTTTGCCCGGGCCGGTTCGGCTCTGGGTTTTTGGTTCGTCTAGAATTCGAACAAGGAACGTTCTTGGCT
>DOMJ01000043.1:15200-37458 GCA_003509895.1 Candidatus Uhrbacteria bacterium
AACCTTCGAACCGCAGCAGGGTTTGCACGGCTCAAGCGAGAACAGGTGGGATTTCTGATCGACATGACCGCTGAGGAATCCCTGGCGCTACAAGCCTTGTTAACTTGGTAGAAAGAGAACAAAAACGTGACACGCGGCGTATCTGCTGCGGGTCCAAATTTTTTTAGAAATCCGAGAGGCAAACCACACGCGGGTGGCCGGCGAGATCGGGGAGAATGGAAATCGTGGTGTGAGGAAGAATCTCTTGTACCATCGTCTCTGCTACCAACGCTTGTCGCGGATCAATCTCCAAAAGAATCTGTGTGTTTTGTGGAAAAGCCCTGCGTCTTGCAGCACATTCCATAAGCATCTCGCGGTACAAATCGAGACCATCGTTTTCATCAGAAACAAGCGCTTGGATCGGTTCGTATGCAACCACCTCTCTTGGTGAATCTTCTAAGAGTTCAAACGTCAGGTAGGGAAGGTTTGCAAGGAGAATCACTTGATCAAATCCGTGGAGATACGAGGGTTTGATTGGTTGTAATAAGGATCCGTGCTTGTATTCCACGAGAGTGTCAACGTCTAAAGATCGCGCATTCTTGCATGCTACACGAAGGGCGGAACGAGAGGTGTCCGTGGCTACTACGTGTTGACGTGTTTCCGCAGCAAGCGTTACGGCCACCGCTCCCGATCCTGTTCCAATATCTAAAAAGAGGGTGTGATGGGACGAGTTTTTGCTCACAAGACGCACCGCTTCTTCTACAAGGTGCTCGGTCTCAGGTCGTGGAATAAGAACGTGTTTGTTGACGATAAATCGACGGCCAAAAAAATCTCGATAGCCAAGGATGTAGGCCATCGGAGTGTCTTGTGCTCGTTTGCGGCCAAAAGCTTTTGCACGAGAGACGGTTCGTGAAGACACGGAGCGTTCCGGGTGTGCCCTCAAATCTTCTAACGAGCAATTGCAAGCGTGCGCAACAAGGAGGCGTGCGTCTTTGAGGACATGCGACTGATTTTGCAGGAGAACTGTTACCGTTTGGAGAAGGGTGGAACGCGTCATACAGGGGAGACAATTACGCCGTCTGTTTATCACGTGCTACTTTTTTGAGTGCCGTGAGGATTGGCTCAATGTAACCTTCCATAATCACGGGAAGATTATTCCAGCTTTCTTTAATGCGATGGTCGGTAATGCGATCTTGTGGAAAGTTGTACGTGCGGATTTTCTCCGATCGATCACCCGTGCCAATGTGTGCCCGCCTCGTGTTATCCAATTCTTTGCGTTTTTCATCTTCGTGTAATTGGAAGAGTCGTGCCCGCATGACGGCAAGGGCCTTAATTTTATTTTGTGTTTGAGATCGTTCGTCCTGACAGGTGACAATAGTACCTGTTGGACGGTGAAAAATTCTAATAGCCGAATACGTGGTGTTGACGCTTTGACCGCCCGCTCCCTGAGATGTCGTGGCCTCGATCTCTAATTCGGACATATTCATGTCAAACTCTTCTTCTTCCACCTTTGGCATCACCACAACACTTGCCGTGGACGTATGAATACGACCGGCTTTTTCTGTTTCCGGTACACGCTGAACGCGGTGCACACCGGATTCCCACTTGAGATTGCCGTATACATCTTCTCCCGCTATTTCAATAATAGCTTCTTTAAGCCCTCCGAGTTCTGTCTCACTTACACTAAGGATAGACGTCTTCCATTCCTGCATTTCTGCATAGCGCATATACATTCGCATTAGCTCACCTGCAAAGAGGGCGGCCTCATCTCCACCGGTTCCTGCACGAAACTCTAAAATCGCATCGTTTTTGTCTGTTGGGTCTGGGGGAATCAATAGCAATTCAAGCCGTTCCTCTAGTGCGGCAAGAGTGGGTTCTACACTTTCTAGAATACTCTTGGCCATTGTTTGCATTTCCGGATCCGAATCGGATTGCAATGAGAGGGCCTCCTCTCTGTTTTTTTGCATGGTGTCTATTGTCTCGGCAAGCTCCACGATCGTACAGACGCGCTTATAGCTGCGAGCCACGTCGGCGTATTTTTTTTTATCTGTCAAAAGCGTTGGGTCGGAGAGCCGACCTTCCAGTTCTTTTTTCTGCTTGTGGTAATCGTGGATATCCATAACGTGATTCTATCAAATAACCAAAGATCCGACCCGGACCCGTGACCCGAAGGTAGGGGAGCCGAGCCGGATGTGACTTTAGGAAAGCTTGGTTTCTTCTTTTTGCTTATCTGCACGCTTTGCACGTCGTTCTGCGGTTTTATCACTCTTCTTTCGGAGAGGATCGCTTGACTGGCGGGCTGTACGCGTTTCAAACCGTTCCACACGATGAGCAGAGTCGAGAATACGTAATGTTCCCGTGTAAAATGGGTGACATTTGTTGCACAACTCCGTCGTAATTTCACTCTTGGTAGAACCGGTTTCAAAGGTGTTCTCGCAAGAAGTGCATTTGACCGTCGCTGCGGCACTGTAAGTTGGATGAATATTGGCTTTCATAGGGTCAAACCGCATGTAATCGGTTTATTAAGTGTGACGGGATAGTAGCAGGGGAAAGAGTATGCGTCAAGTGGCAATTCTGATGTGCGTCCATTTTTTGCTGTTTTTTAGAAGGAGGATGGGTAGATATTGACAAAAACAAGCAATGCACCTATACTTGCGCTAGCTTAATCACACAGGCTTGTGCACAACAGATGTGGTCCTGCCCAGCTCTCTGGGTCCAGATCTGGCACAACCCAACGTAAAAGGATCAACTATGTCCACAAAACTTCCTACATTGGAGGAACTGTTACAGGCAGGTGTTCACTTTGGTCACCTTGCTTCCCGATGGCACCCTAAAATGGGTGAGTTTATTTTTGGAAAGCGCCAAGGTGTTCACATTATTGACTTAGAAAAAACACTCGAGCAGCTCGAGAAGGTTACCGGGTACGTGGAGGAATTGGTTGCAAATAATGGAACGATTTTGTTTCTTGGAACCAAGGCGCAAACAAAGGGTTACGTACGTGAAGCCGCGGATCGTTGCGGCATGCCTTTTGTGACCGAGCGATGGCTTGGTGGAACACTTACAAACTTTGTGGAAATCTCTAAGCTGATTAAACGTTACCACATGCTTAAGCGCATGTTTGAAACGGGCGAGATGCAAAAGAAGTACGGAAAGCGTGAGCAATTAACGTTTGAGCGAGAAATCGCTGATTTGGAAATGCGCATTGGTGGGCTCAAAACATTGGAAAAGGAACCGGACGCCGTGGCGGTGTTTGATGTTCGATCCGAGATGACCGCCATTAAAGAAGCAAACCGAAAAGGGATTCCTGTGGTGGCTATTTGCGACACAAATGTCAATCCACTTGTTGTGCAGCACGTGATTCCTGCAAACGACGATGCCATTAAATCCATAGAGATGATGACCGATCTTATTGCTGCTGCTGTTTTGGAAGGTAAGAAGCGTCGCAAGACCGTGCAAAAAGCCGCACCGGTGGCCGCAAAGGTAACGATCAAGTAAGGAGGGTGCGTGGTGCACAAAATAAAAAATTCAATCCTAAAGTGGACAAACGTTATGGCAATTGATGCAAAAACCGTTGCAGAACTGCGTGAGCGCACAGGTGCCGGTATGATGGTTGTTAAAAAAGCGTTAGAAGAGGCCAATGGTGATACAGATCGAGCGATAGAAATACTCAAGGAAAAGGGAGCGGCAAAGGCGGCAAAACGTTCCGGACGCTCCACGAGTGAGGGTCTTATTTACAGCTATATTCACGGTAATGGAAAGCTGGGTGTGATGTTGGAGCTCCAGTGTGAAACGGACTTCGTGGCATTAAATGAGCAGTTTTCCGAGTTGGCGCGTCAGCTTGCGATGCATATTGCGGCGTCAGACCCACAGTTTGTGGATGCCGAGTCTGTGCCAACCGAGGTGATGGATAAAGCAAAAGCGGATTTTGCACAGGAGGCAGCGGGCAAACCGGCAGATGTTGTTGCAAAAATTGTAGATGGCAAGATTGCCAAGTGGCTCGGTGAACAAGTGCTATTGAATCAGGAGTTTGTGATGGATGAGGAGAAGACGGTTCAACAGGTGATTACGGATGCGATTGCCAAGATTGGAGAAAATATTCGCGTGAGCCGATTTGCGCGTTTTAACATAGAGGGCGGAATGAACGCGTGCGAGGCCGCACCGTTTGTGCCAGAGCCGGAAGAAGATTAGTTAATCCAGCCCCCGCAGAGATGTGGGGGTTTTGGTTTGCAATAAATGTATTGCGCCGTTTTTTTAAAAAAATAGGGCGGCATCAAACGTTATGATGGATGAGTACATGGATGAAGATACGCAATTGAATCTCTATTTACCCACTTTAATATTGCTCAATCGTGCTATAATGGCATCACTTGTGAATAAACATTTTATGCCAAACATCGCGATAAATGGATTTGGCCGCATCGGCCGCAACACACTCAAGGCAGGTCTTGGAAAAGCTGGATTCACGGTCGTTGCTATCAATGATCTTACGAGTCCGGCCATTCTTGCTGCGCTGTTACAAAATGACACTGTACATGGTCGTTATGGCAAGCGTGTCACGCATGGTGACAAATGGATTGCCATTAACGGAAAAAAGATTCCTGTGTTGAGCGAGCGTGATCCGTTGCGGCTGCCATGGAAAAAATTAAAGGTGGATATTGTTTTAGAGTGCACGGGCTTTTTTACCACGCAAGAGGCGGCCTCGGCACATGTAAAGGCGGGCGCCAAGGGCGTGATTATTAGTGCCCCATCAAAGGGCGGCAACGTTCCAACGTATGTAAAAGGTGTTAATCACGATGATTTAAAGCAAGAAACAGCTACCGTTATAGACAACGCTTCCTGTACCACCAACTGCACAGCACCGGTGATGGCAATTTTAGAAGAAGCATTTGGTGTGGAGAAAGCGATGATGTCTACAATTCACGCGTATACTTCCACGCAGGTATTGCAAGATGGTCCAAACAAGGATCCAAGACGTTCACGCGCCGCCGCAGCAAACATTGTACCAACGTCAACGGGTGCGGCCATCGCCGTTACAGAGGCTATCCCATCCCTAAAAGGTATTTTTGACGGTATGGCGTTCCGTGTTCCTGTGATAGATGGCTCGGTAACAGATTTTACCGTGTTGCTTAAGAAGAACGTGACGGTTGCGCAAGTAAACGCGGCCTTTAAAAAAGCGGCAAAAGCTCCACGATGGAAAGGGATATTGGAAGTAACGGATGAACCGTTGGTGAGCTCGGACATTATTGGAAATCCGGCATCGTCGATTGTGAATACGGATTTAACGATGGTGGTAGATGGTAACTTTGTAAAGGTGGTGTCTTGGTACGATAATGAATGGGGTTACTCAATGCGCTTGGCGGAGATGGCTGTTTTGTACGGAAAAACCCTCACAAAAAAGTAGAACATGGATTCTGTACCGCTCATGGGTGGAATTGCGTGGTGGGCCTTTGACCTAGTCATTTTTGGATTTCTTTTTGGGGCGGGTGTTCTTTTGGCAGAACTGATTGCGAGTGCGCAAAAGCGTGGGTGGGCTTTGTGGCGCATTGTAGCTGCCGTGTTACTTCTCGGGTCTTGGTTGGTTATTTTTTATGGATCATTTGTGGAGCCGCGTCTCCTTGTTACAAATGAGCAATTTATTAACATAGCAAAAGGCAACGCAGATCGTGATGTGCGTGTTGTTGTGTTTGCCGATCCGCATGCCGGCCCATATAAACAGGAGGCATGGGCGCGTAAAGTGGTCAATAAAATAAACGCCATAGATGCAGAAGCGGTTTTTATTATTGGCGACTATGTGTTTAACGCAACAAACCAGGTAGAGATGTTATCGGCCTACGCTGACATCAACAAGCCGGTGTATGCGGTCTTGGGTAATCATGATCAAGAGTTTGCTGATGCCGATGCGGTAGCGGCTGTGTTGGAATCCTATGGGATCCATTTTCTGCGCAATGCGTCGGAGCCGATTGTTTTTGCAAGTGGTGCGGTGGCAAACATTGTTGGTGTAGATGATCTTTGGTTTACGCCGGATCCCATAAAAGCCTTAGCACAAGCACAACCGGATCAGCCTACGATTATGCTTGTGCACAACCCCGACTATATTTTGGACCCGACGTCGGATCAGCCGGACTTAGTGATCTCGGGTCACACCCATTGTGGACAGATTCGTTTGCCTTGGCTTGGACCTGTGCCGCCGCTACCGACGGCTTTGGGACGCGCCTGGGATTGCGGTCTGTATTCGTATGACGGAGGTCAACTCTGGATTACGCCAGGCGTTGGAGAGACAGGACCGCGTGCGCGGCTGTTTAATCCTCCTACCATTGATATTCTTACTCTTCATTTATAACGTATGCGTTTTTCTCACGTGCAACGTATGAGTTTCTTTGCGCTCCGTTTGGTTTCCGGGTTGCTCTTTTTTTCATCCGGTTTGAGTAAGCTCCTGACCGATTGGTCGGCTACAATGTATCTCAATGCGGCGACCGGTCCGTTTGCAGGGTTTTTTCAATCTATGGCAGGGAGCCCGTTCGTAGATGGGTTGAATGCGTGGGGAATGTTATTGATCGGTATCGCTCTTGTATTGGGCGTAGGCACACGACTTGTTTTGTTCTTTGCCGCGTTACTTATGGTGCTGTATTACGTTGCCGCGTTTGAATCCAATACGGCTCACGGATTGATAGACGAGCATGTTATGTACTTCTTTGCCTTTTTTGTGATGGCATCGTATTCGGTCGGAACCATTTGGGGAGTGGATGCGTGGGTTGTAAAACAGAAATGGTTTAAAAAGACTCCTTGGCTTGCTTATTTGATTGGTTAATGCATGTTAGAAAAATCAATGTTGCCGCTCTTTCCGGAAAGCGCGTTTTACTCCGCTCGGATTTAGATTTGATTGTTGAACACGGAATCGTTACTCCCGGACAGGTACGATTCACTGCCGCCCTTTCCACCATAAAAGAGTTACAGGCGGTAGGCGCACGCGTGATTGTGATTGGGCATCGCGGCCGACCGGAGGGTTTGGATGCTTCTTTGAGCATTGAGCCTATCGCAAAGGCCTTGATTGCCAAGCTTCCAAAGGAAACAGCACAGTTTGTATCAATGTCCAATCAAAAGGAATTAGTTGCGGCAACCCGAGCTATGGCAAAGGGGGACGTTTTGATTTTGGAGAATCTTCGGTTTCATCCGGGGGAGCAGAAAAATGACCCGGTGTTTGCAAAGCAATTGGCCGAGCTTGCGGATGTGTACGTGAATGATGCGTTTGGTAATTGTCATCGCAATCATGCGAGTATGACGGGTATCGCATTGTTTCTTGAAAGTTACGCGGGACCAACGGTGATGCGTGAACTCGAGGCGTTGGAGCCCGTCCGATCCGTGCAGTCTCATCCATACGTGGCGATCGTGGGTGGCAAGAAAATCTCCTCAAAACTTCACGCATTAACGGCTTTACTTGCGGGGGCCGATCACGTGTTTGTGGGCGGTGCGATTGCCACAACGTTTTTTGTGGCACAGGGATTGTCGGTCGGAGCTTCCCTCTATGAAGAATCAGACGTTGCGCTTGCTGCATCTCTCTTGCAACACTCCTCATTACGATTACCCGTGGACGTGGTTGTGCGCGGAGAAGATGGGACGTATAGAGGGATTTTGTTAGAGGCGATTCAACAAACAGATGTGATTGTGGATCTTGGACCGGAGTCTATTAGCCACATGCGGTCGGCAATTTTGAAGGCGAAAATGATTTTATGGAATGGTCCCGTGGGAATTATTGAAGAGGTGGCTTCTCGTGTTGGATCAGATGCGATTGCGCATATGGTGGCAGAATGTTCACGTGGTTCCGTGTATGGCGTTGTAGGTGGTGGAAACACGGTGGGACTTTTGGAACAACTTGGAATGACGGATTTTGTGGATCACGTCTCAACAGGAGGCGGAGCTATGTTAGAATATGTGGGAGGGCAAACAGTGCCTGCGTTGGAAGTTCTTAAGCTTAAGGAGGAAACCTATGTCGGATAAAATTGATCAGATTCACGCTCACGAGATACTGGACTCACGCGGAAACCCAACAGTAGCGGTTTCTGTATTAACGCGCAACGGTGTGTTGGGAACGGCAAGTGTGCCGTCTGGTGCCTCTACGGGTTCTCATGAAGCATTAGAACTACGAGATGGCGATCCAAAGCGGTACGGCGGAAAAGGAGTTAAAAAAGCTTGCCGAAACGTGAATATGCGTATTGCGCCTAAACTGCGTGGGATGCGCGTTACGGATCAACGGGGAATAGATGACCTTATGATTCAACTGGATGGCACAGTCAATAAAAGCCGACTTGGAGCGAATGCGATTTTAGGCGTGTCGCTTGCCGTGGCACATGCTGCGGCAAAGTCAAAAGAGATGCCGTTGTACGCCTATCTGCGATGGACGTTTGATATTTTGGAGGAGAAGTGGCGTATGCCCGTACCACTGATGAATATCTTGAATGGTGGATCTCATGCCGACACAAATTTAGATATTCAGGAATTTATTGTGGCGCCAACGGGGATTCGATCGTTTCGTGAACGCGTGCGCGCGGGAGCGGAAATTTTTCATGTATTGGGAGATATTTTACATGCGGACGGGTTGGATACAGACGTGGGCAACGAGGGCGGCTATGCGCCAAACCTTGGAAAAACGGAGGATGCTCTTGTGTATATTATGAAGGCGATCAAAAAGGCCGGATATATTCCGGGAAAGCAGATTCGTCTTGGATTAGATATTGCCGCGAATGAATTTTATAATGAGAAGAAGGATCGCTATGTGATGCGCACGGATAAGCGCAAGATGACGGACGGAGCAATGATTGATCTGATTGAGGAATGGGTGGATACATACCCATTTGTATCCATTGAAGACGGATTGCAAGAAGATAAATGGGATGAATGGGAAGAGCTTACGCGTCGTATTGGAAAAAAGGTCTACTTAATTGGAGATGATCTCTTTGTGACAAATCCAAAACGATTACAGATGGGGATTGAGAGAAATGTTGGCAATGCGATCCTGATTAAGTTTAATCAAATTGGAACCCTTTCGGAGACGGTACAGACGATTCAGCTCGCACAGGCAAACAAATACAAAGTCATTATTTCTCATCGGTCGGGAGAGACAACAGACACAACGCTGGCAGATTTGGCGGTGGCGGTGAATGCGGATTTTGTAAAAACAGGGGCGCCTTCTCGGTCTGAGCGATTGGTAAAATATAATCGATTGATGGAAATTGAAGAAGAGCTTTTACGACGCAAGTAACATGCCAGAAGAGGGAACAATGCGACCCAAACCCGCCGTCCTGCTTATTTTGGACGGATTTGGAATTGCCCCGGATGATCAAGGGAATGCAATCACGCAAGCACACACTCCCGTAATAGACAGCTTGGTTGCAACATATCCGGCAATGCCTATTCGCGCGTCTGGTGAGGCAGTGGGATTGGTATGGGGATCTATGGGCAATTCGGAGGTTGGGCATCTCACCATGGGGGCGGGGCGCGTGTATTATCAGTCGCTGCCGCGTATTGATCGAGCAATTGAAACGGGGGATTTTTTTGAAAATCCGGCGCTGCTGAACATAATGGATGCTGTAAAGAAGACGGACGGGACGCTCCATATAATCGGACTGCTCTCGGAGGGTGGTGTGCATGCACACAGCCGGCATTGTTACGCAATGCTGGAGCTTGCAAAAAAACAGGGCCTAAAGCAGGTTGCTGTTCATGTGATTTTGGATGGTCGTGACGCGTTGTATAACTCCGGATACCACGCCGTGGAGCTCTTACAGGAGAAAGTAGTTGAGATTGGCATTGGAGAGATTGCGAGTGTGAGTGGGCGGTTTTATTCTATGGATCGAGACAACAGGTGGGATCGGACGGAAAAAGCCTATCGAGCTATTGTGGAAGGGGTAGGTGTTGAATCCACGGATCCGCTGCTGGCCATGAAGGAAAGTTATACAAAGGAGATTTACGACGAGGAATTTATTCCAACAGTTATTACAAAAGACGGAAAACCGGTTGCGATGATTCAGGAGGGTGATGCGGTGTTTGTGTCTAACTTTAGACCGGATCGTGCGCGTCAGTTAACGCGTGCGCTTGTATTGCCAACATTTGATGGATTTCCACGTGAGTATAAAAACAACGTCATTGTTACGACGATGACGGAGTACGAAAAGGGTTTGCCGGTTGGCGTGGTCTATCCACCCGAGGTGATCACAAAAGGATTGTCAGAAATTTTGTCAAATACCGGAATGAAACAGCTTCATATTGCCGAGACGGAAAAGTATGCGCACGTGACATTTTTCTTTAATGGTACGCGTGAGAATCCGTTTCCGGGCGAGGACCGGGTTGTGATTCCGTCTCCGCGCGTGGCATCGTACGATGAAGTTCCTGAAATGAGTGCTGTTGGAATCACGGATCGTATTGTAAAAGAGGTAAAAGCGGGAACGTATGATGTGATTATTGCCAATTATGCCAATGCGGACATGGTTGGGCATACAGGTAATTTTGAAGCGACGAAGACGGCGGTTGAGGTTGTGGATACGGCGGTGGGGAGAATCGTGGAGGCGGTTTTGGCAAAAAATGGTGTTGTGTTGATTACGGCAGATCATGGGAACGCGGAGGAGATGTCTAATCTCACAACAGCGCAAATGGACAAGGAACATAGTACAAATCCTATCCCTTTTATTATTGTGGGAAACGCGTTTGCGGGCCAACCGTCTGTGGTGGGGGATGTGCCTAACAATGATTTGAGTCTTGTGTCTCCCGTGGGAATGATCGCCGATGTTGCTCCAACGCTTTTGCATATTTTAGGGATTCCAAAACCACAAAGTATGACAGGTGAATCACTGATTGTATGATGAAGGGGTGGGATCATACGGTGAGTCGTGCGCTCTTTTTTTGGGCAAAGAGTACAGGGTGGTCGCGTTTTTTTGCGATTCTTCTTGCGCGATGGTGGATTTTTCTCTTGGGGGTGGCAGTAGTCGCTGTTGCCTTAAGTGGTGTGAAAAAAATAGAACTGCTTGTCCTCGCACTGATCTTTGGGTGGGGACTCAATTTGCTTTTTGGGAAATTAAGAACGCGCAAACGTCCCTATACAACGCACGGTTACAATGCATTGATTCCTACGTGGTTATTAGGGGGATCGTTTCCGTCTGACCACGCGATGATGTCCGCCGTGTTTGGGTCTTTATTGATTCTTGCAGGCGGCGTGTGGATTTGGGTGGGTATTGTCTTGGTCGTTGGGGTCATGGTAGGACGCGTCATGGTAGGTGTACATTACCCGAGTGATGTTCTTATTGGGGCTTGTATTGGATTTTTAAGTGTCTATGTTGCCTCTTTCTTGATTTTCTTGTTTTGATCACGTAAGCTCTCAAGAGGCGTAACGCCGGACAGGAGGACCGATGACCTACGATTCTCAGTGGGAAGAAGCATCGTTCCAGACTTGGGCGATGCGTCTTGCGAGACAGTGTAAAAGAGATGGTCGCGACCAGACGGCGCGGCTCTCTCGCTTTTTTGATCAGTACAGGTCGGGCTTTGACGCGTTAATCGCAACGCCTCGCCTGCAGCGGCTTGCCGGCAGGCGACAGTTTGGCGAGCGACGATTGCGGGTGGAGGATTTCGGTGCGAGCCTCATCGCTCGTCCGTTTCCCCATACGCGTCTCACGCACGTGCAGCAGGCAGCGGCGCACGCGCTCGTTGCAGGCGTTATCTTGGGGCTGGACACGACGTCCCTCAAGACACTTGCGTGTGCGGCGCTCTTGCACGACGTGGATCATCCGGCGTTTTCTCATACAGGGGATCGCTGGCTGGTTCGTGTGCTTGGTCTGCCGGATCACGAGGCACGAGCTTGTGAGACCGTGTGCACAGATGTGCATATCGGCAGAGCCTTGCAGCAATTAGATGTGCTGCCACAGGACGTGGCCGTCGTGATTCGTGAAGAGGGGATTCTTGGACGCATTCTCTCGCTGGTGGATACGCTTGCCTACGTTCAGTTGGACGGGCGTATTCTGGGGATCGTGAGATCTCGGAACCTCCGTTTAGGTATAGACGTTCTCTCAAACTTTGTGGCGGTACACGCCACGGGGTACGAGGTTCGTCAGATGGCACCGATGCAGGACGTACTCAACCTGCGCCTCCAGTTGTTTAATGATCTGTACGATAACGTCACAAGCCGCATTAGTGTAGCGGTAGCAGAGACGTTGCTTGATTACGCCTATAAACACGGCATGATCACGGAAGAAGACGTCCGTGTATTGAGCTGTGGCGCTATAGAGCAAAGACTCCGTACGGAGTTGTCCGGTCGGGCGGGGTGGCTGGAGTCGGCTATGGACATTCTTTTCTGCGGATGGGCAGAAGATGGTCCGTGGAGACTTGCAGTCATGGACACGGAGGAGGAGCTTACAGGGCTGTTGGCGGATAATCCGCGAGCGTTCGTGAGTCGGCCTTCTTCTAACCGGGCAAAGTCCTACGCATGCTGGTATCCCGGAGATGTGCATCGGGTACTACAGGCGCGAGGGCAGATAGCCTCCTCTCGCTCCAAGATCTTGGTTGTCATCTATAAGGGCGTCTAACGGCGCCCTTCCTTTATTAAAATCGTGTATACTCGCATGAGTGAATACAAAACAGACACATGAAGATTATTCTTTTTGCCGGTGGGGCGGGAACACGCTTGTGGCCATTGAGTCGCACGGCAACACCTAAACAATTTGAACCTTTTTTTGAAGGCAAATCAACGTTGCAACTTGCGATTGATCGCGTGCGAACCTTTGGATTTGAGCAGATTTATGTTTCTACAAATGCGGCGTATGTAGATATTGTAAAACGTCAGATACCGGAATTAGACCCGACGCATATTTTTTCCGAGCCGGCAAAGCGAGATTTAACGGCAGCTATTGGCTTGGCTCTTGTACGTCTTAAGGCAGAAGGGGTGAGTGGAACGATTGGGATGTTGTGGGCGGATCATTTGATTGATCGTCCGGAGGTTTTTTGTGAGGCGCTCAACAGGGCAGACGCAATCGTCAACAAATCTCCTGAGACACTTGTTTTTCTTGGAGAGCGTCCACGTTTTGCCAATCATAATCTTGGATGGATTCATGTAGGCCCAGAACGTACAGAGGGCGTGTACTCTTTTTTAGAATGGAAGTATCGGCCGGAGTTGGATCTTTGTAAAACACTGATGGAATCCGGCGAATGGTTGTGGAATCCGGGATATTTTGTGTACAACATTGATACAATCTTAGCGATCTATAAACAGCGACAGCCGGAAATGCTGCAAGCCCTGCAAGAAATGGTGGGCGATGAGGAGCGTATTGCACGGGTGTATCCAACGCTTCCTTCTATTCATTTTGATAATGCGATTGCGGAGCATGTGGATCCATCACAAGCGGTTGTTTTGCCCGTAGATATGGGATGGAGTGATCCCGGCACACTCTACGCCATGAAGGAGGCGCTTGCAGAAAGTGAGGAGATGAATGTTGTACAAGGGAACGTACTTACGCAGGATTCACGCGATTGTCTTGTGTACAATCAGGTGGAGGGGCAATTGGTAACTACGGTAGGGCTCAATGGCGTGATGATTATAAATACGGGAGACAGTCTGCTTGTGTGCCATAAGGATTCTGTTCCACAAATCAAAATACTTTTGAATCGCATGAAAGATGAAGGGTATGAAGAACGACTTTAAAAAAACCTCACGGGCCATAAGCGTAGCCGGTCTTGTATTTGTGGTTATGGGTTTTTGGCTTGCCGTGTTTCTGGTGCAGGGATTGACAGCCACGTTTTTTGGAGCGCCAGATCAAGATGCGGCGTCTGTCACCATAGAAGTTATTCCCGGCTCATCGGTGAATACGATTATTGATCAACTGGAAGAAGGAAGGGTACTCAAAAATCCTTTCTGGTTTAAAGTCTATGGACGATTGTCCGGCAAGGCACGTTCTTTGCAGGCCGGATTGTTTGAAATACAGCCGGGAACATCCATTAAAACACTCTATGAGATTTTGGTAGACGCTCGTGTTAGTGAGCGTGAGGTGACCATTTTAGAGGGATGGACTTTGTCAGACGTAGAATCAATGCTGGTACAGAGAGGCATTGCCTCAGAAAGCGAAGTGATGCAATTGGCGATGGAACCAACTGTGCGCGCCGAGTATCCATTTTTAAGTCAAATTCCTCGCGGATTAGACATAGAGGGGTACGTGTTTCCGGAAACGTACCGAGTATTTGCCAATGCAACGGCGAAAGACGTGTTGATCAGGGCGCTTAACACGTTCCAGACTCGCATTGTGGAGGGAAAATCTCATCTGCTCCAACGGCAAGATCAATCTTTATTTGAAATTGTGGTGATTGCGTCCATCTTAGAACGAGAGGTGCAACGACCGGAGGATATGCGCTTGGTGGCGGATCTGATTTATCGACGATTGGAATTGGGAATGCCGTTGCAAATGGATTCCACGGTCAATTATACAACAGGGAAGAATGATCCGGGCGTCACATTTGCCGATCGTGATACACCATCCCGCTATAATACGTATTTGAATACTGGCCTGCCCATAGGCCCTATAAGCAATCCAAGCGAGGAGGCGATTGACGCTGCACTCAATCCAACACGGAATGAGTACCTGTTCTTTCTTACGACTTCCCAGGGTGAGGTGATATACGCACGTACGCATGAGGAACATTTGCAAAACCGAGCTCGCTACCTTCCGTAGCTGGGACCGTACGCCTTAACCGGCTTTGATGAAATCTGCTATAATTCCCCCATGTCTATTGATTACGCTGCAGAATTAAACCAAGAACAACTGGCTGTTGTTCAGAAGGGGGACGGACCAACGTTGGTGCTTGCGGGGGCCGGATCCGGTAAAACGCGGACGATTATTTATCGTGTTGCTTGGCTTTTAGAGCAAGGAGTCAAACCGGGAGAGATTCTGCTTGTTACATTTACCAATAAGGCGGCACGGGAGATGACAACGCGGCTGGAGGGATTGCTTGCACAGCATCCCGGCAACCTCTGGTCCGGCACATTCCATTCCATTGCCAATCGTCTGCTGCGCAGATACGCCGGACGGCTGGGATATGATTTGAATTATACGATTTTAGATCAAGATGACAGCAAAAGCCTTATAAAGCTCTGTGTAAAAGAAGCCAAGGTGAACAGTAAGGGAAAACGGTTTCCGTCGCCACAGAACTTGCAGAGTATTTTGAGTTATTCGCGTAATGCTGCTTTGTCTATTCGGCAAGCCATAGAAACACGACATCCAAACTTTTCTGATCACATTTTTGATATAGAACGGATTGGTGTCCTGTATGAACAAAAAAAGTTTTCATCTAATGCGATGGATTTTGATGATTTATTGTTGAACATGCACAAACTTCTGGTAGAACATCCCGATGTGGAGGACATGTTTGCGTTGATGTTTAGATATATTTTGGTGGATGAGTATCAGGATACAAACATTTTGCAGGCTAATATTGTGGCGCGTCTCTCTAAGGTTCATCGTAATATTCTGGTGGTAGGGGATGATGCTCAAAGTATCTATTCATTTCGCGCGGCAGACATTCAGAATATTCTTCAGTTTCCATCGATGTTTGAGCACGCGCAGACCTTTAGATTGGAGACAAACTATAGATCAACTCCGGAGATTTTGGCGCTTGCCAATGAATCAATTGCCTACAATACGGATCAGTTTGAGAAAGAGTTGCGACCGTTTCATCGGGCGGGATCAAAACCACAGTCGGCGCCTCATAGATCACCACGTCAAGAAGCCGGATTTATTGCCGACCATATTGCCGCCAAGCTCCATAGTGACGGAGAGGCAACGGAGATTGCGGTGCTTTTTAGGGCGGCGTATCAATCACAGTCATTGGAGTTTGAACTAATGAAACGTCGGATTCCCTATGATTACAGAGGTGGTTTGCGATTTTTTGAGCGGGCGCATATCAAAGATGCCATTGCGTTTCAACGACTTATGGAAAATCCAAAAGACATTGCCTCTTGGTTGCGTGTTTTGGGAATGCAAGTTGGAGTGGGTCCTGTAACGGCGCAAAAAATTATTTCTGTGGTGCAGGAACGTAAACCGGATGAGTGGATGGCGGATGAGATTTTTGGATTTTTACCAAAAAAAGCAGGGGAAGGATGGAAGCAAACAAGAGAAATGCTAAAAACAATTTTGGAGGCAACTTCCTTGTCCGGTCAGATTCGTGCGGTCCTCTCTACGTCCTATGTTGAGTATATGGAACATCAGTATACAAATTCGGCGGATCGTATAATGGACCTGGAGCAGCTCGCCTTATTCGCCGAACAATATACGGATCGTTCCGCATTTTTGGAGGATGTAACGTTGAGTGATGAGTTTGGTTCCACCATGGACAAGCGCCAGTCGTCTTGTGAGCCGCGCATTATTTTAACCACAATACACCAGGCAAAGGGTCTGGAATGGGACACGGTCTTTGTGATGTCTTTGTCCGACGGGTCCTTTCCAAGTCGTAAATCGTTGGAGAGTGAAGCCGATATACAGGAAGAACGTCGTTTGTTTTATGTGGCCGTCACGCGTGCAAGAAAACATCTTTTCCTTACTTATGCGACGACCGGCATTGGTGACGCATATCAAAGCTTTCTTCCCTCCATGTTTTTACAGGAACTATCGCCGGGACTCGTTGAGGAGTTATCGCCGAGGCCTGAAAATCGTTCGCTTGCAGGGAGAGCTACTTCGCGATACGATCGGTATGACCAAGGCGATTTTGCATCTCAGGAACCGATGATTGTGCTCGATGAAATAGAAGCGCGTCCCAGAACATCTTCAGGCTACTTAGGAACCTATTGATATGGATTACAACAATGCTGCCATGGAATTGCATAGAAAGTATCATGGAAAAATCTCCACGGGGGTTCCGTTTGTGATTGATTCTCCGGAAACACTTGCGGCGGCCTATACTCCAGGCGTTGCCGAACCGTGTCGTGAGATTGCAAAAAATCCGGAATCCGTTTGGGATTTAACGATCAAAGGGCGAACAGTTGCTGTTATTACGGATGGGTCTGCTGTACTTGGGTTGGGTAATATCGGACCCTCAGCTGCACTGCCCGTTATGGAGGGGAAGGCGGCGCTTTTTAAACAACTAGCGAATGTGGACGCGTTTCCTCTGTGCCTTGCAACACAGAATGTAGATGAAATTGTAGAGACCGTGATTCGTATGGCGCCTGTTTTTGGTGGAATTAACCTAGAGGACATTGCGGCGCCTGGGTGTTTTGAAGTAGAGAGAAGGCTCATTGAGGCATTGGATATTCCCGTTATGCACGACGATCAACATGGAACGGCAACAGTTATTTTAGCCGGACTCCTCAATGCAACGCGCGTTGTGGGCAAAGAGATGGAGGATTTGCGCATTGTAATAAATGGCGCTGGTGCGGCCGGCCTTGCGGCGGCACACCTCCTCCACGGTGTTGGAGTAAAAAGCATTGTTGTTGTTGATAGTCGTGGAGTTATTTACGAGGGAAGGGAACAGCTGAATTCCTACAAGGAGGAGGTGATTGCCTATAATAGGGATAATTTAACAGGATCACTGAAGGAGGCGATTAAGGGACAAGACGTTTTTATTGGCGTATCCGCTCCAAATGTTCTCACACGTGAAATGGTCGCCACAATGGCCGACGGGGCCATTGTCTTTGCGATGGCAAACCCTGATCCGGAAATACTCCCGGAAGAAGCAAAGGCAGGGGGTGCTGCCGTTGTAGCTACGGGGCGCAGTGACTTTGCGAATCAAATTAATAATGCACTTGTGTTTCCCGGAATGTTTAAAGGAGCCCTGTCTGTGCGTGCTCGCGTGTTTACCACAGAAATGAAGATTGCCGCCGCACATGCATTAGCGTCGATGATTGAGCGCCCAACCGCAGAGCGTATTATTCCAAGTCCTCTGGATCCAGGCGTTGCCGAAAATGTGGCGAAGGCGGTGGCGAATGCGGTAAAATAGCTTTATGAGACGAGGACGAGTGACAAGGGAGTGGAACCGATCAACGGTCAAGCGCACATCTGGTGTTCGCGGGGTTAGACGTGGAAGTATTTGGCCGCGTTTGATTGGTTTTTCCGCACTACTATTGGTGGCGTTCTTTGTGGGCCGTGGCTTTAGTAAAGATACATACCTAACAGATGTATCCGACACGGAAAACCCGGTATTGGACGTTGGAGGATCCAAAACATACGATACAACCGTTTCAGAAGTTTTGTCCGGTCACGTTTTATCTATTCCCGTAGACAATGCAATTGTGTTGGACGAGACCGTGGTGGATGAGGCGAACATTGCCCAGGATACAACGGAAATTTCTGTTTTGTCTGATGCTTTAGAGGTAAGTTTGACAGCTGTTGGAAGTTTTCGTGGAACAGCTGTAGCGTCTTCTCAATTTTCTGAAGGGACATTCCAGCATCTTATTGTAGCCACATTACCGGACGTTCCTGTTGGGTATTATTACGAAGGATGGTTAATTCGTTCAAAGCCTTTTGATTTTATTTCTACCGGCAAACTCATTCAACACGCCGACGATCTGAAATGGTATTTACTGTTTGAGGGGACAGAAGATAAGAGAGACTATAAAAAGGTGGTGATTACTCTTGAGTCTGATGATGGAAACAGGGCACCTGCGGATCATGTTCTAGAAGGCTTGTTTAATTAGTTACTGTGATCACTACGCCAGCCGGATGTTTTTTCTACAAGTTTGGAGTGTATGGTGGCGGCGCGCATCCAGACATGTTGTCCAAATTTAGCCGAGAGCGTGTCTAGCACGGGGAGCAAAATGGCAGATTTCTGCTCTTTTTTGTTTGTTGAAAGTTGATAATGTGCTGGAACGAGTTCACTCACTCGAACACCAATAAGTCGAAGACGGGAGGTCTCAAGATAGGATACAAGATGGGGCCATGCCGTATTAAATAACATCATTCCGTCCTGTGTTGGTGTGTCAAATTGTCTATGTGTAGAAGAAAAGTGGCGATCACCTGACTTGTACAGTACATCTAAGGAACACGCGGATACATTCTGTACTCTTAATCGGTAAGCCACACGTTCACAAAGTTGTAAAAACACCCCACGAATAAGAAGAGGATCGGACACGTCTCGGGGAGGGGTATGGGAATGGCTGATTGATTTTGGTGGAAGATCACTCCTTTCTAGGGTTTGTGAACCGATGCCACGACTTATATTGTAAAGAAAATGACCATATTGCTTAAACTCATCTAGGAGGAGTGAGAGAGGGGTGAGCCGTAATTGTTTTATCGTGGATATGCCCAACTCTTCTAGGTGTCGTAAAATATTAGTTCCAATTCCGGGGATATCTGTAAGGAGTACGTGTGATAAAAATTCCTGATAGTGCTCTGGACGCACTACGGTCAATCCGTCCGGTTTGTTAGATTCTCCGGCTATTTTAGCCATAGGAGCGTTATCGGCGATGCCTATAGAAGCTGTTACGTATGGACCAATTTCTCTTGCAAGATCCTGCTTTACATTTAAAGCAATGCCGATTGCTCCAAGCCAGTCCTTGGTCTGATATGTGAGGTCAACAAAAGCTTCATCTATGGACGTTTGTAAGATAGTTGGCGAATAGCGGCTGAGTATTTGCATCAGTCGCCTTGTTACCTCGTTGTATTTATTGGAATCACCGTGAATCATCTCTAGTTCTGGACAGATCTTGGCTGCTTCCCAAGAACTCATAGCGGTTTTAACTCCCAGTGCCTTTGCATTATAGGAGGCAGTTGTTATAACACTTCTTGTTCCCGGCTTTCCTCCTATGCCAATTGCTCTTCCTCGTAAAAATGGATTTGCCTGTTGCTCAACACTTGCAAAGTACGCATTAAAATCAACGTGCATAATAATGGCCATAATGAGGTACTATACGGAATACATTTCTATCAGTCTCCATTCTAAACTTTCCGTATCTAACTGAAGTTTAAAGTAATTTGTTAAATCAGATACGGAGAAGAAAAAGAGTTTCCTACTTCCCTCGCGTGATGAATGAATCATATTCACCACCCGTATCTGGTAAAGATTATTGTTCCAAAACATCGTACGTGGGAGAACACGCTTCCCAAAAAAGTCAACACGAACTTCTATCAGCTCATTGATCCATTCAACCGCCATAGGATAATGGCAAAAGCTTATGCGCGCACAACAATCATCCTATGGGTACGGCGATGCAAACGTTGTGGTCTAAGTGCTATAAGGGTTCTAGGCCTCACGGTACGATGTGTAGCATTCCAGGTGCGAACTGCGAGAGATTTGACATAGATATTACAGTCTAGAATAAAGCAGGGTAAATTAAATTTGAGAGAATAAAAGACTGCTACACGGAGTAGATGAGTTATTCAATTCTCATTTTCCTTTGGAGCAAGCCATCTGTTTGATAGCCTGCTTGGTTCGTATCTCGCAGCCTCGTGCGACCCCCGTCCACGATGTTAGCCATCTACGAACCGGTGTGTAGCAGTTCTTTTCTTCTGTATCGTCCATGTTTCGATACAGGGCGGCGCTCACATGGAGTCCTTTGTATAAAGGTGGAGGACCGCTCTGCATCGAAGCGAAGAGTTGTTGACCTGTCTTGACTGAAGATGTGTAGCAGAAGGGATCTATCTAAATTGTTTGAAATCGTCGTATAACGGCTCGCACAACGCCTTGAATAATGACATCTCTCACATAAATAGGGCTCATGGTTTTGTTTGCCGGTTGTAGACGTATGCGCTTTTCTTCTCTGTAGAAGCGTTTAAGTGTTGCATGCGTGTTGTCCAGGAGCGCTACAACAACGTCTCCATTTTTTGGATAATTGTTGCGTTCAATGACGACATAATCACCATCCAGTATGCCGTCGTCTATCATGGACTCTCCTTTGACTCGTAAAACATATGAGTTCATTTTGTCCACGACAAAGTCTGCAGGAACAGCAATGGTGTCATTGGTTTCCACGGCCTCTATAGGCTCCCCTGCTGTAATGAGTCCTGCAAAAGGTAGAATGGCAACGCGATCACTCATCTCTTTTTCTGGCTCCACAACTTCAATGGATCTTGCGAGCCCGCTCGCTCCACTTTCCAGACATCCTTTTTCAACGAGTGCTTGGACGTGTTGAAAGGCTGTGGCAGGTGAAGAGAGTTCAAAGTATTCTGCGATTTCCCTATACGATGGTGCATAGCCTTCTTCGGCGACAAACTTTTTTATGAAGTTAAAGACTTCCGATTGTTTTTTTGTAAGAGGAGTGCCCATAGGTGTTCGTGTTATGTTCGTAGTATATACAAACAAAAACCGAACGCAAGTGGTTATCTGTGGATAAGTTACAAGGGACTTTGAATTCCTTGCAAAAACGTGGTTGTTACATGTGTGTATCGTTGCGTTGTGCGTATATTGGCATGTCCAAGCAACTGTTGAATGTGTCTAACGTCGGTCCCGCGTTCAAGCAGATGTGTTGCAAAACTATGACGGAGAGAGTGAAACGTTGCTCGTGGAGAGACACCGACTTGTTTGCACGATCGTTCAAATATGACCTGTAGGGTTCGGGAAGAAAGCCGTCCACCACGGTTGCTCTCAAACAAATAATCATCCGGTGCTTTTCCCTGAACAAATACGGCAAGAGTGGTGATTAGTGGGGTTGGTAAAAGAGTGATGCGATCCTTTTGACCCTTTCCTTGGTAGACATACAGAAGGTTACACTCAAAATTAACACTGCCCGCACGTAGATCGGTGAGTTCTGAGATGCGTAGGCCGGCACCATAAGCAAGTGCGATCATGGTTTGGTGTTTTTTATTTTGCAAACATTCTAATAGACGCTCAATGTCCGCATGCGAGATGGTGACGGGAAGACGCGATGGCCGTTTTGCATAGGGGATTTGAACGGAGCACGAGAGATGGAGAACGTCTTGGTAGTAAAACTTAATGGAGTGCAGATAAGAATTGCAGGTTTGTGCGGCGGTACCGTTTTTGTAAAGTTCAAGAAGAAATTGTTTGATGTGTTCTATATCTGGTTCCTGAATGTCGGGATATTGTTGTAAGAATCGCCGTAGACAACCAAGATAAGATACACGGGTGGCCGGGCTGTATCGTTTAAGCTTCAAAAGATCACTTGTGTGGTTAAGAGCGTTTTGTATGTTGGCTTGGTGTTGATCCATAAAGAGTCTTTGTTAAAATAAAAACCCACGTGTGTGGGGAGATTTGTTATACATTTGGTTGGAGGATGGGGTCGCTGATCCTCTCTGTAGGCTTTCTCCATTGTTGTACACTTCTTTCTATCTGTCAATTGCAGATAACCCACCCTTTTGATACATTATCAACA
>DOMJ01000043.1:37698-39320 GCA_003509895.1 Candidatus Uhrbacteria bacterium
CGCATCAGCCGCGCGCGTTATATTCAATTTTACATTTAAGAACAAAAAAGCCCCCTTCAAAAAGATTTATATTTCAATTAGTTTTTTATAAAGTATGCCCGTAGAAAAAGTCACATTTAATGAAGATTGGTACAATAATCTTATTTCAAAGTCTGATGAGAAAAATATCTTGTTAGATAAATTTAAGGCAATAATCGGAGATTCTTTTTCTTCATGTTTAGAAATAGGTTTGGGAACTACCTCACATTTTGCAGATTCATTGTCACAATCTTTTGATAAATATGTTGTTGTAGAAAAAGAGGAGGTAAAAATTGATTTGCCGAAAAATGTCGAATTAATCAATGAAGATTGGGAAGAAGTCAAACTAAAGCAAAAATTTGATGTAATCATTGCTTCTCACGTCATTTATTATTTCAACAACAAGAAAAAAGCAATTCAGAAAGTATTCGACTCTTTGACACCAAATGGAATCGCTCTATTCGTAGTAAATGGAAAAGATGCAGATTATGGTCCTCTGAAAACAAAATTTTCTGAATTAGTGAATGACAAATATACATTTACATATGACGAGCTCAAAACCATCCTTGATTCAAACAATTTTGAAGAACATTCCATACCGTCAAAAATTATATTCAAAAAGCCTGCCGATTTATTTGATACCTTGAAGTTATCCTTCGACCAATATCCTGAAGAATATACCGCCTTAAAAGAAGATATGGTGAGATTTTTTGAAAACTACTTTTCCACTAAAAAATACTTAACGATAAATCAAAAGATTTTTGTCGTTAAAAATAACCCTTGGGATAAGCTAATCAGACATGAAGATTATGAATTAAGAATAAACAACATTTCGATAATGATTCAAGATAAGGTTTTTACTCCAGATCCAAAAATCACTCACTCAACTTCTCAAATTTTGAATAATTTACCTCATGTAGAAAATAAGACAGTTCTAGACATGGGTTGCGGGACTGGTATTATTGGAATTCATTGCCTAAAAAATAACGCAAAAATGGTCGTCTTTGCAGATAATGATAAAAAGGCACTTGCAAACACACAATTTAATTTAGAGTTCAACAACATCAAGGAAAATTTCGAATTAGTCAATTCCAATCTTTTTGAAAACATACATAGGAAATTTGACTATATTTTTGCGAATTTACCCATACTGGATGAAGTGTGGGACTCTAAAGATAAAACTGAGAATATTGCTTCACAATTTCTAGTACAATGCAGTAAATATACCAATGAAAAGGGGAAAGTATTTTTTAGTTGGGCCTCTTTTTCAGATATCAAACCGATTCTAAATAAACTTGATGAATTGAAGTATAATCATATTGTGCATAAGGATAAAAAAATGGGCTTTGAATGGTATCTAATTGAAATATCTTTTTAATTTGAAGGAGGGGCTTTTAACTATGGACTCCCTTCGGTCGATATTTAATATATGTTCTTAAATGTAAAACTCTGAAATTTCCCTTCGGGACGTTGCACTAAATTTCAGCCCTTCGGGGAATATAACAAGGGATATGAGGTTATGAAGTCTTGCAGACTTCTCCACCCAAATTGCTCCCGATGGTCGCAACTTCTCATATCCCTGACGTTCGGCAGAAATGGCGCTA
>DOMJ01000043.1:39568-39980 GCA_003509895.1 Candidatus Uhrbacteria bacterium
CATCAGCCGCGCGCGTTATGTGAAATATATTTTTTACTAATCCATCTATGAAAACAGTTTGCATTTGCGCATCAAAAAAATACAAAAAAGAAGTAGGCCAATTTTGCTCAGAACTAGAAAAGCTAGGCGTAGTCGTCTTTGAGCCAAACATCAATGAGCCAATCCCCGAAGACGCATTTTTCAACTCAAAACATGTCACAAAAACTATCTTCAAAGGACTCACGCTTGAGCACTTCGACTGGGTACGTAAAGCCGACGTTTGCTTTATCTACAACAAAGACGACTACGCTGGTGTAAGCGTTAGTCTGGAAATGGGCTACGCATGTGCACTTGGAAAACCAATCTACGCTTTGAGTGAAAAGACTGGTGATCCTTGTCGCGATTCGTTAATTGACAAGGTAGTTTCAACACC
>DOMJ01000006.1 GCA_003509895.1 Candidatus Uhrbacteria bacterium
AAAGGGACAATCGGATAGAGACGTACAAGACTTACTGGTGACCAGATGTCTTCTGAGTGCGAAGGCACGAAGACTTGTCTCTACTTCCGAGTCCCTTTTTTAAACACGACCCGAGCGACTCCTTAACAGAAAGCTCTAAATCCCCATCCATGAGGCGACGGGCAACGGTCATCTGTTTGCAGAGCTGCTAGTGCTGGTAAACCGACTCGGTGATACCGACGGTGCGCAAGCAAGGCACCCAATGATCAACAACACAGAGCCCCACACCATCCTCGGTGCGGGGGCTCAACTTTTTTTCAAAACGATCTCTGCTCGCTCAGCCATCGCTCGGCATCCAACGCCGCCGCACACCCTGTACCGGCCGCCGTGATTGCCTGTCGATATACGTGGTCGGCAACATCTCCCGCCGCAAACACACCCTCAACAGATGTCCGCGTGGACCCTGCCTCCAACTGTAAGTATCCTTTCTCGCTCATCGCCAACTGACCCAAAAACACATCCGTGTTTGGTTTGTGCCCAATCGCGGCAAAATATCCTTGTGCTTCAATCGTCTTCTCCTCTCCTGTTTGATTATTTTTTGTACGAACGCCTGTTACGTGTCCCGCATCTACACCCATCACCTCCACCACCTCGGTATTCCACACAAAGTGAATTTTTGGATTGGCAAACGCCCGCTCCTGCATCGGCTTGGATGCACGTAACGTATCGCGACGATGAATCACCGTCACCGACGTTGCAAACTTTGTGAGAAAAATCGCTTCTTCCATGGCAACATCTCCTCCTCCAATCACCACCACATCTTTATCGCGAAAAAAGAACCCATCACACGTTGCACAGGCACTCACGCCTTTGGTTTTAAGCGCATCCTCACCTGGCACGTTGAGATACATCGCCGACGCACCTGTGGCCACGACCACGGCGCGAGTCTCTACCACCTCTCCTCCATCAAAGATCAGTCTTTTTGGAACGCTCGTCACATCTACGTCAGTCACCCACCCTTCTTTAAATTCGGTGCCAAACTTCTGTGCCTGTTTTTTAAGCTTTTCGATCAATGCGGTGCCGTCGATCCCGTCCGGCTCACCCGGCCAGTTTTCTACTTCCGTTGTGGTTGTGAGTTGTCCTCCAGGTTGTGGACCAGAAACAACAAGCGGCTTTAAATCCGCTCGCGCTGCATAAATGGCTGCTGCCAATCCTGCCGGCCCCGATCCTAAAATAACAACCTCGCGCATAGGCTACACGTGCTTTGCTACTCGAGCTTTAAGAGCATCCTTGCCCATAGCACCGGCAAATTGATCTACCGCCTGCCCCCCCTTAAAAATGATAAACGTTGGAATAGAAAGGACGTTAAACTGCATACTCAACTCCTGATTTTCATCCACGTTCACTTTGGCAATGGTTACATTTTTCATCTCCTCAACCAACTCTTCCACAACGGGAGACATCATTTTACAAGGACCGCACCAAGGGGCCCAAAAATCGACCACCACCACGCCTTCTGCGTTGGTGACTTTTTCATCAAAGTTCTGTGTTGTGAGTTCTAGAGCCATATATTTGATTATGCTTAATGCGAAGGGATGGTAGCACAAAGGCCGGTTTGGAGGAAGATAAAGAGGACTGCAAGAGCCCCTGATTCTTGACAGTTCTGCAAAAATTTTGTATACAACGAACGGTTTTTGAAATGTTTTCCGTCTGCAATGCAGACACAGCGAGGAGGCAACATGCCTGGTTCTTTCAAGGACATCATCCCCGAAGGGATCGAGAGTACCGCAGATTGGTTGGAGCAAGCTGCCCGATTCGCTGCACAAGGTCCATGCGGAAGACTGTTCACAGCGTACAGCCGTCAGGGCTGCACCGTCTGCAACTTCCTTGCCGACGTGCTTCAAGGTCGAAAAGCTCTCCGAGGACGCGACTATCTCGAGCAGATCAAGGAGGAGATGCGAAACGGCGAGATACGGTTGACCTCGACCAAGGAGTTCATGGAGGAACTCGCGCAGCGTATTGGCATGTCCGTCCACATCATGGCCCGAGTGAACCACGGCCCTGACGCTCTGTATGTAACCTACCCGATCATCGCCGAACTCCCAGAAGAAGAACGGAAAGTACTTTTCAAACTCTACTTCCAAGCAGAGTCGGTGGAGCGAATCAGCTTGGAGATGAACGTATCCGAAGCGTATGTCCACCAGACTCAGTGGGATGCACTGGATGCACTGCGCAATAATCAACAGATTTGTAATCGTCTGCGCACATTGCTCATCAACGAACCACAACAGCCAGTCGTTGTAGAAGAGCCACAAGACCTCTACGACGAGCACCTACTCTCTTTCCTCATGGTGCGAGTGGATGACATGGAGATCAGCGTCCGAGCCGCCAATTGTCTGCATAGACGCTACGTCCTGTGCGTGGCAGAGCTCCTGACGCTCACGGAAAAGGAGCTGGTCGGGATCAAGAACTGCGGGCACAAGTGTCTAAGGGAAATCAAGGAGGTGCTCACCGAGCTCGCACAGGAGCACAAGATCGATCCCGTCCCTCTACTCGGCAGTCTCTCCACGACGGACACCATTCTCCAGGAGGCTCTGCGGCGCCTGGACCGCCAGCTCTTCGGCGGCCGTACCTAGGTCGCCCAACCGTCTCCGAGGACGGCTCAATCTCGGAACCCCCTACAATACCGCCGTCGCCCTTCCTGGGTGACGGCGTGTTTATTTACATATTAATTTTCTTCTCTATATCTCTTCTTCTATTCTCTTCACCTTCATTACTCCCGTTTCAAAAACACCGACGATCGTCACATGTTTGAAACATTTTCAATAATACAGAAACACCCGAGATCACACCCACTCATTCCCCTCTCCAAAGTGGAGGGGAGGCAAGCTAGATCAAATCAGAATCAGAACCCTACCTACGAGAACGTCGTGATTGCACGTATCTGTCTATAGAGAGAAAAACCACCGTAACAAAAGACAGGCCGCAGCCTGTCTTTTTATTCATGCAACATTGAAAGGATGTTCTGTTCGAGAAAAAACGCTCACCTACGCATTTGCACCGTCTACAATCAACCTACGAGCCTTGTTTTCTTCTTTATAGAATTCAAGAATATCACCGTCCTCCATCTTCGTTTTTCCAACATATTGCACACCCCCCTCGGAACCCTTACGCAAATCTTTGACTACCGATTTTCCAACACGAATTTCTTTAATATCTCCCTCACCAATCAACTGCTCCTCACGCCACACGCGAACTTTACAACCCGTTTCTACCACACCATCGGTCACCTTACCTCCTACAATCCATCCTTTATCCAGCTTATTAAAGACAGCAAGAACCTCCATTTTTCCAAGCTCAACCAACATGACTTCGTCTGTAAGCATCTCTTGTAGTCTGTCCACGACCGCCTCAAACATTGTATAAATCACATCAAACTTAAGAACTTCCACCTTCTTCTCACGCGCTTGCATCTCTACGTTTGGCGGCACTTGCACTCCAAAGGCAATCACCATTGCGTCTGTTCCCTCTGCACGACTCACGTCCGCCTCGGTTACATTTCCAAGAGCTTTAGACACCACATGCAGTCCAACACCTTCGTGTTTGACCTTTTCAAATAATCCCAAAATCGCCTCAACGGAACCCAATACGTCTGCCTTTAAAATAATGTTCAAAATCTTCTTTCCACTGTTTTCTCCTTCTTTCTCCACTTGTCGAACGGTTGCCCCCACGTTTTGCAGCGATCCGGTACGCATCTTGGACTTGGTGGTCTTAGTGAGTTCCAACGCATCCGCAACTTCCATGACATCTCCCACAAACGGCGCCACTTTCCATCCAAGCACACGCACAGGAACAGACGGACCGGCAGAAACCAAATTGTCTGCATTCCAATCTTGCATTGCCCGCACGCGACCATAGTTCTCTCCACGCACGCCCAACGTATCTCCGGCATACAACGTTCCACTTTGAATCAACACCGTCGCCACAGGACCGGCGCCCTTGTCTATGTGTGATTCAATAATCGTTCCAATCGCTTTTCTGTCTGGATTTGCCGTAATATGCTCTTTTTCTACCTCGTACATCAACAAAACCGCATCTAAGAGTTGATCAATGTTTTGTTCTTGTTTTGCGCTGATTGGCACCATGATCACTTTGCCACCCCAGTCTTCCGGTAACACATTTAATTCGGATAACTCACGTTTTACACGCTCCGGGTCCGCACCTTCTTTATCAATCTTATTAATCGCCACAACCATTGGAATTCCGGAAGCCTTGATAATTTCCACCGCCTCTCGTGTTTGTGGCTGTACACCGTCATCAGCCGCAACCACAAGAATCGCAATGTCTGCGACCTTGGCGCCACGCGATCGCATAACGGTAAACGCTTCGTGTCCCGGCGTGTCGATAAACGTCATTTGCTGATCGTGTCTCACAACTTGGTACGCGCCAATGTGTTGCGTAATGCCACCGGCTTCTGTGTCTATCACGTGTGTATTACGGATTGCATCCAGCAATCGCGTCTTCCCGTGGTCAACGTGTCCCATGACCACAATCACCGGAGAACGTGTGTCTCCCTTGTCATCTCGCAACACTTCTTCTAAGCGTGTGAGTTCTGCTTCCTGTTTTACATCTCCAACGGCATCCACGTTTGTCACATGGAATCCAAGATCACCGGCCACAATCGCCGCCGTTTCAAAATCCAACCGCTCGTTCATGCTGGCAAAAATACCGGCTCGCATCAGCTCACGCATGACCTCGGAAATAGGTAAATCCAACAACTCGGAAAATGTGCGAACAGTGAGTACGCTTGGCAGCGCAATCGCATTGTCCTTTGTTGCTTCCAAACGTGCCTTGCGACGCTCCTCCAATTCCTTTTGCTCTGCATGACGTTTACGCACCGCCTCCTGACGCTTAAATTCGCGCCAAGCTCTCATAATGTCATTTGCCTCGCGATCGTTGACCTTGATCGCACGCTTTCCCAAGCTAAAACCAAGCTCCGGGAGCTTTTCAAGAAGAACCGTGGTAGGAACACGGAGACGACGAGCGAGTTCGGTAACGTTCATGGGAGTAGGAAGGAGAGTTATATGTGGGCTTAAGATAGCCGTTTTTACCAGTTTCGTCAATGCGTGTGTTACTATTTTGTCTATGAGCGACTCAACAACAGGATTTTTACTTGTAGACAAACCCGCCGGATGGACCAGTTTTGATGTTGTTGCCAAGCTTAGATCCACCACGGGAATCAAAAAAATCGGTCATGCGGGCACTCTAGACCCGTTTGCAACAGGCCTCTTAGTGGTGGCAGTTGGGCGCGAGGCAACAAAACAGATTGACCGGTTTGTAAAACAAGATAAAACCTATGAAACACAATTCAAGATTGGCTACACCAGCACAACGGGCGACCCCGAAGGCGAGATACAACCGGTGGACGACGGAGGCAAGTACGACGCCTGGCCCAACAAAGAACGCGTAGAACAAGCCATAAAAGAATCTTTTTTGGGTGAAATGCTTCAAAAGCCGCCCATGTATTCCGCCATAAAAATTGGTGGAAAAAAACTCTATGAACTGGCACGGCAAGGGAAGGAGGTGGAACGCAAAGATCGCCGGATCACCATCTACTCGTTTGACGTAATTGATTACAAAGACGCTGTCCTGACCGCAGTGATTCGTGTATCAAGTGGCACGTATATTCGTGTGATTGCGCAGGATCTTGGAGAATACTTTGGTCTTGGTGCCTATTGTCTCCAACTTCGCAGAACACGGATTGGTGATTTTGATGTAAAGGATGCGCACGCGATAGATCAGGTCACAAAAGAAAATTGGCAAACGTTTTTGATCAACAATAGTGATCTTCCGAGTCAACCAAAGTCTCTCATAAAAAATTAACGATCCCAGGACGGGCTCGTTTGTCGTTCTCAGTTTCCAACTATGAGGGGAGAAACCAGTGTATGATCAAGCCGGTCATGAGAAGCCCGAAGGTGATCAGCAGGAAAACAAAGAGGAACAACGTCGTAGGTCGTTCATCTTGCGCGGACCGGAGCTAGCTCGCCACAGAAGAGTAAAATAGATGTTTTGTAATCTGATCGACTGTTCCAATCAACACCTTAATCAAAACCAAGTCATCCGATAGATATCTAGACGTTTGTATGAACGTTCTCTTGCAGGTCTTTTTTGGTGCAAAAAATAGACGATCGTCCAAAAATCATTTCAAACGGCAAAGGCCCCCTGTCCCAAATACCCACCCCAAACACATTGACATTTGCCCTTTCTAGCGGTACGCTTTGACCAGTTATTACTATTGCACCCGGCCGGTATGGATGTTTTGCAAATGGATCAATCTTTCTCCTTGGAGTTTTTAGCGAACGTTGGCCGCTCATATCGAGCAAAAAGGTAGGATGATAAGTCCGTTTCTTTGCGTTTGACCGGTTGGGTTTATTACACCTATGGATTTTACTTTTATCTTTATTGTCTTGGGAATCCTTGCTGGAGGAGCATCCGGATTCCTTTTGCGAGCACAGTTGGCAAAGCACCGAACGGGTCAAGCGGAAGGTCAGGCGGAAAAAATCATCACGGAGGCTAAAAATAAGCAACAGGAGTTGCTCTTGGAGGCCAAGCAGAAATCTGTTCAAGTGATTAACGATGCGACGGCAGAGGCTAAGGAGTTACGACAGGAAGTCAAAAAGCTGCAGGAACGCGTGGAGCAACGTGAGAATACGTTTGATCAAAAGCTCCTGGATCTTGAGGGCAAGTATGAACGACTGGAAGAGGAAAAGGAACGTCTTCGTAAAATTAAGGCGCGCCTTGAGGTTTTAGATGCGGAAGCCATGGAAAAGCTCCAGACCATTGCCGGTATGACGCGTGAACAGGCGCTTGAAGAGCTTATGAAGGCTATTGAATCCGATGAAGCCGAGGCACTGGAGAGCCGCTTGCGCAAACTCGATCAATCTGTGGAAGAAGAGCTCGGGCGCAAAGCCAACAAAATGCTCGCCCTCGTTGTGGAGCGCTATGCTTCCGGCCACGCCACGGAAACCACGACGTCTACCGTTCAATTGCCGTCCGATGAAATGAAGGGACGCATTATTGGAAAAGAAGGCAGAAACATTCGCACGCTGGAAACGATTACCGGAACAGAAATTATTGTAGACGACACACCGATGGCCGTTACCGTGAGTTCGTTCTCTCCTGTTCGCAGACAGGTCGCCAAACGCGCTATAGAGATGTTGGTCAAAGACGGTCGCGTACAACCGGCCAGAATTGAGGAGGCGGTAAAACTTTCCAAAAAAGAGCTTGCCGTAGAAATGAAAAAAGCCGGAGAAGATGCCCTAACAGAACTCGCCATACCCGTCTCTTCCATTGATCCTAAATTGGTACAAATTCTCGGGCGACTAAAATTCCGCACCAGCTACGGACAAAACCAATTGCAACATGCGATGGAGGTTGCCACAATCGCCCGTATGCTCGCGGAAGAGCTCGGTGCCGATGTGCACGTCTGCACAAAAGGTGGACTCTTTCATGATATTGGAAAGGCCGTGGACCACGATATGCAAGGTAGCCACCCCGAAATCGGTTACAACATTATGAAGAAATTTGGCTTCCCGGAGGAAATCGCCTACCAATCTATTGGACACCACGTAGATAAGCCAAAAACATTAGAAGCCGTGATTGTAAAGGCGGCCGATGCGATTTCCGGAGCACGCCCTGGGGCACGCAAGAACACGTTTGAACAGTACATTCAACGCTTAGAAGAGTTGGAACGCACGGCGACCAGTTTTGAAGAGGTAGAGAAGGCCTATGCTATTCAGGCCGGTCGCGAAGTGCGCGTGTTTGTGAACCCTACCAATATAGATGATTTGCAATCCTATCAACTGGCAAAGAACATCGCCAAAAAGATTGAGAGTGAACTCAAGTATCCCGGTGAAGTAAAAGTAACATTGATTCGCGAAACACGTATTACCGAGTATGCGCGATAATCCAAACCAAAACCCCGCACGTTTGTGTGGGGTTTTGGTTTACAGAGCAGATGGCGGTGTAGGTGCGGACACGTGCGTTTGTACCGGTGGTCTTTGTGCCGCCTTTAAAGCATCCTTGAGGGCCTTCCCTGCCTTAAATTTTGGGACAAGTACTTCTGGAATGCGAATACGCTCGGAAGGTTTTTGCGGATTCACTCCCATACGCGCAGATCGGATGCGCGAGGAGAATGTTCCAAAGCCGGCAATGGTAACCTCATCTTGTCGCGCAAGTGATTCCGTGATCAATAATTGAAAGACCTCTACAACATCCTCTCCTTGTTTTTTGGTAAGTCCGAGCCGTTCCGCGATGCGTCCGGCGAGGTCCGCTTTGTTCATAGGTATAAATTCATTATAGAAAAAGTATAAACCGTCGTTAAAAAAGCTGCAAGGTTGGCCACGTTGACCCGCCCTCCCCTCCCTATCCTTGGTTGACAAACACACAATAAATGATAGGTTGGATGAGGTAAGTGAGAAAACTCGCTCTCAGACACTGTCTGGAGCACTGTGGAGGTCCCAATGGGATACTTGTTGGCCTTATTGGCAGGAGCCGCCCTGTTCTATGGGTGGCAGCGATGGGGACAGCCCCGGTTCATGGGGCGCACGGCCGCAGCCGGTCGTCGCACAACGAGCAGGCAGGAGGAACGCACGCTGGACTTCTCCAGTGGGAACGAGGTGGTGGATCCTACTCAGCCCATGGGCCTCGTTCTCAAGCTGGGTCAAGGACCGCACTCCATTCGTGGGCAAGGTGTGCGACTCGTCGAACACATCCCGGCGTTCGTAGGGCCCATCGACAGCTCGGCAGGCATGGCGACCAGCGCCGCTGGTCTGGAGCATGTCGTGCTCACCTTCACGGGAGACGTGGAACGCGACCTGCGAGCACGTCTTCAGGGTCAACACGGGCACACGGATCCGGCCATGTTCTTGTTCATCATCGGTCTCTTTCTCTCGGAAGCCTACCTCTACTTGCAGAGCAGTGGAGCGGGCATCTGGGGCAAAGGACTTTACGACCAGAACGGTGGGCTGAACTGGAACCGGTTCACGGCCAACCTTCTCGGCGCCTTGCAACACAAGGCGCGCGGCGAGCAACTGGCGTGGGAGGCATCCACGCACCAACTGGCCCCCGAAATGGCCAAGGCCTGGCTCGAGTTGAGCGCCGGCGCTGACCACATGATCCGGTATGGCGTAGAGGCGCATTTTTTTGGCAACGCCCTTCAGAACGTGATCGAGCCCCTGCAGGTTGCCCTTGGCGAACAAGCTCACCTCGTAGCTGGCATGCGGCGGAGTTCCACTTCCGGACTCGGCAGCGGTCATCGCACGTCCTTCCTCGGTACGGTTCGTCCTACCCAGCTCGGACGAAGTGGCTCGAACGACGACGCCCCCGACGACGTGGCCTGACCCAACGATCCTCATATACGCCCGCCCCAACCTCCTCCTGAGGTCTCGGGGCGGGCATCATTATTTCTTCTCACGATCCACCGTCATCTTCAATATCATCTCCTCTCTATTGATGCTGATACAAAAAACAGACGATCGTCCAAAAATCACCTCAACATGTACTCAACCGTCCTGGCAAAATCTACTCGTCTTTTTTGTCTGTGATGCGATCGTACCAACTTTTCTCTTTGCTGCGAGAAAAAAGCATAATCACCCAGCCTCCAATAAAGAGCACTACAAACCCGGCAATGAGTCCCAGTAAAATACCCACAAAGCCCAAGCCGCCCATCACCACAATCGCCTCGCTTAAAGAGGACGCCTGCGGAATACTCCCCGTTGCCTCCGACGCCCACAAAATCCCTAGCTTTGCCGCCTGATAGGCAATCAGAGCAGAAAAAACCGTGTAAAGGCAGCTAAACCGCACGCGCTTCATTTTTCCCGGTCGCACAAGACTGATAATGGCAAAAACTACCCCACCAAAAATCCAATACACCAAAAACCAAAGGACTGTGAGGGAAACAAGTAAGGTTCCGAGTTCTACTGTCATGCAGGAAGAGTATAGCAGATAATCAGGGAAACAGATCACAAATTACTCCACACCTTGAACAATTGTCCAAAATGAGCTAGATTCAAGCCCATGGGCCCGTAGCTCAACGGTTAGAGCGCAGAGCTTATACCTCTGTGGTTGCAGGTTCGATTCCTGCCGGGCCTACCAATCCTACATCTATCAACAACTTCTTTTATCATCGACAGCTATGGAATCCACTGTAGGACAGTTTACCATTGACCGTATAGATCACAACGCCCGCCTGGACGTTTTTTTGGCACGCGTTTGTCATATTTCTCGATCAAAAGTACAAAAGTATATTAAACAGTCTGGTGTTGAGATCAACAACGAGACAACGTATGTCCCTCACGCATTCTTGGAAACAGGAGACGTGGTAGAGGTAGCCGACGTTCGATTTCCTTATCAGAAAGACGAGACGATCACCGACGTAGATCCTATGGAAAAAAAGGGTGAGCTACCACAGCTCGATATTCTTTTTGAAGATGAGAACGTCATAGTCCTTAACAAAGCGGCAGGAGTTCTTGTTCACCCCACCCCCTCCTCTAACGAATATACGCTGATGGATGCCCTTATTGAGCACACGCCGGGGATAGCCGAGGTGGGCGACAAACCGGAAGAGCGCGCAGGCATTGTGCATCGTCTTGACCGAATGACATCCGGCGTGATGATTGCCGCAAAAACACAGGAGGCATTTGACGACCTTAAACACAAGTTTCAAAAACGCTTTGTCTACAAAAAATACCGTGCGCTTGTGGCCGGATCTCTTCAAAAAGATTACGACACGGTGCTGTTTAAAATCGTTCGCTCAAAATCGGCAGGTCGCATGGTAGCGAGACCGGAATCGCAAGAAGGCAAGGAAGCAAGCACCGACTATGAGGTGATTCAACGCTACGCCAACGCAACAGAGGTAGATGTTGATTTGCACACGGGTCGCACACACCAAATTCGCGCGCACTTTCATGCCCTTGGTAATCCTGTTGTGGGTGATCCACTCTACGTCATCAAGAGCGTTAAACAGATTCCCTTTCCACGACTCTGGTTGCATGCGTATCAACTCACCCTCGCGCTCCCCGGCAAGCATGAGGCGCGCACATTTACCGTACCTCTTCCTCCGGAGCTTACAGAACTCACAGATCGCCTCCACAAAGTATGATCATCTCCCTCTCCGGCTATCCAGGATCGGGCAAATCCACCGTCGGGAAACTGTTAAGTGAAGCTCTCGGGTACAAGCGCTATTCCATGGGCGATTTTCAACGCACGCTTGCCGAACAAAACAACATGACACTCAACGAGTGGAACACCGCCGAGGAACAAAACGACGCACACGATCGGATGGTGGAAGCGTATCAAACCAAGCTTGGTCAGGAAGAAGATACCTTTATTGTAGATGGGCGACTCTCCTGGTTTGCCATTCCCCACTCGTTTAAAGTCTTTTTGAACGTAGACCCGGATGAAGGGGCGCGACGGATCTTTGAGCATGCAAAAAGAGGGTCTCGACCAAATGAGATCAGCTACAAAACCGTGGGGGAGGTAAAGGACAAAGCCGCAGAACGCATTACGTCTGAGAATAAGCGTTACAAGGCTTATTACGGCGTAACCTACGACAATATGGCCAATTTTGACCTTGTTATAGACACAACCAACACCTCACCGGAGCAGGTGGCACAGCAGATTATTGACAAAATGGGCACGATAGCGTAGATTAACGCCACATTGAATTATCTATATGAGCGACGAATCAAACAAGACAGACGAACAGGAAACCCCTAAAGAGGCTGCTGAGGAAACACAGACCCCTGTAGAGGAAACTCCTATGGGGGAGGCAACGGAGGCACCTACGGAAGTGGTCGCGGATGCCGTAGCCCAACCGGAGGTAGAGGTGGTCACCATGCCACATCGTGATCTCAAGCCGGGAATGGTTGTACGCGTGCACGAGGTGATTAAAGACACAAACGCAAAGGGAGAAGAACGACAGCGCGTTCAGGTCTTTGAAGGAACCATCCTTGGATTCAACGGATCCGGAATTACGCGCACCATGACGGTACGACGCGTAAGTGGAGAAACGGGTGTAGAAAAAATCTACCCATTGTCTTCCCCACATGTAAGCAAGGTGGAGATTGTAAAAACACTCCGCGTTCGCCGAGCAAAACTCTGGTTCTTGCGCAAGGGCAAGACCAAGCGTCGCATGAAGGAGATCAAATAACGTTTTAAAAAGTGAGGCCCGCGCCAGAGATGGCGTGGGCTTTTGCGTTTTGTGCGTTCTTGGTCACAGCACGTCTTTGATCAACGCGATCAAGGTCAGGAAACCTGCCGCAATCGCCATCCAATACACAAGCGTGAACGCTTGCTTGGACCGCATGTCTATTGCAGCGAGAGGGCGATTGCCACAACGGCAAACAGCAGGAGTATAGGACATCCCACCATCCACCACATCGCCTCAATCGCCTCGTGCAACTCGCGCCATGCCTGGCGCTCCTCAGATAATACCTCTACAAGCCGGTGCGTTTTACTTATCATGGCACCTCCTTCTCCCTTTATAGCGATCCGCTCCCTCTTTGTCAACGCGCCATAAAACAAACAGAGTAAAACAAACAGAGTAAAACAAAAAGTGAACCATCGTTCACCTTTTGAAAAGAGTCCCTACTTTCTCCTCTTTACCACTCCTATCTTTTTTCCATCCGCTTTTTTACCCGCAGATAGTGCTTTTTTCTTAACGATCTTACTTTCTACGGCAAGACCTTTGCCACCACGACTTTTCACAAGGTCTGTAAGATACTGCCCCGTAAGACTTTCTTTGACATTCATAATGTCTTCCGGCGTTCCCTCGGCCACAAGCAAACCTCCACGCGTCCCGCCCTCCGGTCCCATATCAATCACATAATCGGCCGCACGCACCACATCCAAATCATGCTCAATAATCAATACCGTGTTTCCTTTATCTACAAGCTGGTTGAGCACGCCAAGCAAGCGATTAATGTCATCAAAGTGCAGTCCCGTGGTTGGCTCATCCAAAATATAGAGTGTTTTTCCTGTTGCACGGCGAGACAATTCGGTAGCCAACTTCACACGCTGCGCCTCACCACCGGATAACGTTGTTGCACTTTGTCCCAATTTCACGTACCCAAGGCCTACCTCATGAAGCACCGTGAGTTTGTCATAGATCGCCGGGACGGTTGTAAAGAATCGGCGTGCTTCCTCTACCGTCATATTCAATACATCCGAAATCGTCTCCCCTTTATAATGGATCTCCAGAGCTTCCGAGTTGTACCGCTTCCCATGACACTCCGGACAATCCACATACACATCCGGCATAAACTGCATCTCAATCCGCTTAACCCCGTCTCCACCACACGTCTCACACCGTCCTCCTCCTTTTACGTTAAAACTAAATTTACCGGCATCAAAGCCACGCATTTTCGCCTCGGGGACACCCGCATACACATCACGAATGGCGGTAAACACACCCGTATAAGTGGCCGGGTTTGATCGTGGTGTGCGACCAATGGGAGACTGATCTACCGTTACCACTTTGTCTATATTTTCTACACCCTTTATTGCTTTGTGTTCCGCCGGGTACGCCTTGGCGCGATAAAAATGCTTAGAAAGAGCGCGTCCCAAAATATCTAGAATCAGTGTGGACTTACCGGAACCGGACACGCCCGTAATACACACCAACACACCGAGTGGAATGATTGCATCCACGTTCTGCAAATTATGTGCGGTTGCGCCAAGAATACGAATGGCTTTTTTACTTGGTGCTCGGCGCTTGGTTGGCATCTTAATCCCGCGTTTCCCACTCATGTATTGCCCGGTCAGCGACTCGTTACACTTCTCCAAATCCTTTACCGTTCCCTGCGCAATCACTTCTCCCCCATACACACCCGCACCTGGACCAATGTCTATAACATGATCCGCCGCGCGCATCATGGCCTCATCGTGCTCCACCACAATCACCGTGTTCCCCGCATCACGCAAGCGTTTCATGGTGTCTATCAACTTGTCATTATCTCGTTGATGTAGGCCAATGGACGGCTCATCCAAAATATAAATCACCCCCGTTAAATCGGTACCGAGTTGCGTGGCAAGGCGTACACGTTGACTCTCTCCTCCCGACAACGTCACCGCCGATCGGTCTAGCGTGAGGTAAGATAGTCCCACATTAATCAAATCCTCCAGTCGCTTAACCACTTCTCGTTTTACGTTGGTCATCACCTTGTATTCCAATTCGGACAACGCACTACCTCCTTCTCGTGTCTGCACGTCTACCGTTTTAAACCACTCCAACAGTTCATCCAACGGCACGCGCACAAGTGCATCAATGGTCTTCCCCGCCACGGTTACCGCAAGACTCATGGCGTTCAATCGCTTTCCATCACACTCCGGGCAAATCATAGACCGCATGTACGTTTCTAACTCTTTGCGGACATATTCCGAATCCGTTTCACGGTACTTGGCTTCCAACATTCCCAACACACCGGGAAACGTCATGGTCTTTCCTTGCACCGTATACATCTCTCCGGCAGAACCCTTTAAAATTAATCGTACCTTTGATTCAGAAAGTTTATTGAGCGGCGTGTGCACATCAAACTTATATTTGGCACCAACGGCTTCCAAAAGAGCCAAATAGGAGGATGAGTTTCCCGCAATTCGGCTCCAAGGTTTTACCGCACCTTCTGCGAGGGTGAGACGTTTGTTTGGGATCACTAAGTCCGCTTCCAACACCAGCTTAACGCCCAAACCCATACACTCCGGACACGCACCGTAAGGCGAGTTAAAGCTAAACATGTTTGGCTCCAACGTTGGAATAGAAATACCGGATTCCGCACAAAACATCCCCTCGCTCAATGTGATGTCTTCTCCCGTATCATCTCGCATTAACAACAAGACCCCGTTCCCAAGGTCTACGGTTTTTTTAATGGCCTCCAACAACGTGCCACGATCCAAGTCTTGCCCATGTGAGTAGCGCTCCACAACAATATCTATATCATGCGCCTTCTTTTTGTCTTTGCGCATATCCATCAACTCCTCCATATCCATCAACAAACCATCATAACGAGCACTTTTAAATCCTGCGGAATCCGCGGCGGCAATCGCTTGTTTGTGCTCCCCACGTTGCTGTTTTACCACCGGAGCCAAAAGAAACACATCCGTTTCTGCAACGGCTTTGGTGATTGTGGCCATCATTTGATCCGGCGTTTGCTCCGTTACCGGCTCTCCTGTTTCCGGGCAATGCGCCTGACCTGCGCGCGCATACAACACACGAAGCGAATCGTAAATCTCCGTAACGGTTCCAACGGTGGAGCGTGGGTTGGTAGACGCTGTTTTTTGATCAATCGCAATTGTTGGAGAGAGGCCGCTCATCTCATCTACGTCCGGCTTATCTTGCATTTCCAAAAACTGACGAGCATACGAAGAAAGACTCTCCATGTAACGGCGTTGCCCCTCGGCATAAATCGTATCAAATGCCAGAGAGGATTTACCGGAACCGGAAAGTCCTGTAATCACGGTGAATTTTCCTTTTGGGATTTCTACATTCACGTTCTTTAAGTTGTGAACTCGTGCGCCGCGAATACGGATAACATCTGACATAGCAATTCGATTAAATCCCATCAAAAAGAGATAAGACAGAAGGTGCTGCGAGGCTACCACGCATTTTAAGAGCGGTCAAGTGTCATGCCTGCCACGCGTGATCAGAAGAGTATACGATTGTCAAGTTATAGAGGTTTTGAGAAGTCTTTTTTAAAATAGAACGCCGCGATCCGAAAACCGAGACGTGTTCTCGGGCCGAATCGCGGCTCAGCGACCCTCGCGGGCCTTCTCTTTCAACCTCATCTTGGCCTCTCGGATCAACGGGTGGTCTTCGGGCATCTCCATGTTCAAGCCCAAGCAGGCAAGTGTCGAAAAAAACTCGTGCGCCGCCGCAGGGCCGACCTGAT
>DOMJ01000032.1:0-2495 GCA_003509895.1 Candidatus Uhrbacteria bacterium
AGGATATGAAGAAACGAATGGACAAGTTAACAAACCAGAGGCTGAAGCCGTAATAAAAAGATTAAAAGAATTGCTTAATGACCCAGAATACAAAGAAACTAAAGAGGACGGCGAATCAAGACCAATAACTTTCGGCATAATTTCATTATTAGGAAAAGAACAGTCAAAGTATATTACAAAACTGATAGGTGAAGAGATAGACTCAAAAGAGATAGAAAAAAGAAATATTGTTTGTGGAGACCCATATGTATTTCAAGGAGATGAAAGAGATGTGATATTGCTCTCAATGGTAAAAGCTCCTGATTTGCAAAACCCAGAAAAAACTATCACGCCTTATTCAGCTTCAAAAAAAGAATATAAACAGCGAATAAATGTTGCGATGTCTCGTGCCAAAAATAAAATGATCTTATTTCATTCCATATCTAAGGACACATTGACCAATCCGAATGATTTAAGGAAAATGATTTTAGATTGGTTCTATAATCATAAGGCGGAGGAGAGAAAAGCAGGTTTACAAAGAGTAAGGGAAGAAGTTGAGCGTGGACGTGCATCGGAATTTGAATATGAAGTCGCTAAAATAATCATAAACAAAGGTTACAATGTAATACCACAATACGAAGTAGCTAACTACCGAATAGACATGGTGATTCAAGGCGAAAACTCAAAACTCGCAATTGAGTGTGATGGAGACCAATATCACAATAATTTTGATAAATGGCACGAAGATATTGAGAGACAGCAAATATTGGAAAGATCCGGCTGGCAGTTTTGGAGAGTCACTGGTAGCTCTTTCTATAAACACAAAGAAAAAGCTTTGACTTCACTCTGGCAAACTCTAGATGAGTTACAAATTCATCCTGACGCTTGAAATCATGTATATCACGGCATCAAAACTTTATGATTACATCCAATGCCCCCACCGTCCGTGGCGGGATATTTGGGGTCCGCAAGAGGAAAAAATACAAGAAACAAACCCATTTGTAGAAATGCTTTGGGAGAAAGGTATTAAGTATGAAATGGAGGTTATTGGAAAAATTGGTGAATACCTAGACTTATCAAAAGGAAACATTGAAGACCGATATACACAAACAATTGAAGCCATGAAAGCTGAAACACCACTCATTTACCAGGGTGTTTTGACTGTTGGTAATCTACGTGGCATTCCTGACTTACTGCGCCTTCAACCTGACGGAACATATATACCAATTGATATAAAATCAGGAATGGGTCGTGAGGGTGCGGATGAGGAAAGTGGAGATGAAGGAAAACCAAAAAAACATTATGCTGTCCAGTTAGCGCTTTATTCTGATTGTCTACTCAAACTTGGATTTGAACACAATCGCAAAGGCATAATATACGACATTGACGGAAATGAAGTCTTGTATGAACTGGATGCGCCACAAGGACCGAGGAATAAAGAGACCTTTTGGGAGTTGTACGAAGATATACGAGAAAAAGTGATACTTCTTCTTGGTAATCAAATCCAAAATAAACCAGCATATCAAGGTGTTTGCAAACTTTGTCCTTGGTATACCAGTTGCAAAAAGTGGGTCATGTATAGCGACGACTTAACGGGGATGTTTTACATGGGCAGAAGTTGGCGCGATACCATCAACCAGGATCTAGGCGTTACAAAAATTGAGGACATTTTGAAACTCAATGTTGATGATCTAATGGATCAAAAAGAGAAGGATAAAAGTTTTTTGAAAAATTTAGGAAGAAGCAGGCTCGACAGCATGGTATCGAGAGCTAATGTAATAAAAAATCTAAAAAAACCAATTGCTTACAATAAAATTGAATTTCCAAAAGTTCAATATGAATTATTTTTTGATATAGAAGATGACCCAACACAAGAATTTGTCTATTTACATGGTGTATATGAAAGAAGCCCGCAAGGTGAGCGATTTTTAAATTTTACCGCAAGAGAAATAACGCACGAAGCCGAAAAGCAAGCATGGTCTGACTTTTGGAATTATATTAAAAGTCTTCCAGAGAATGATTATAGTGTGTATTATTACTCTCACCACGAAAAAACCACGTACAAGAAGTTGCAAAAAAAATATTCCGATGTGATTACACTAGAGGAGTTAGAAAACTTTTTTGAAAATCCGAATGTAATTGATCTTTATACTGATGTCGTTTTGAAAAACACAGACTGGCCACTGCCCAGCTACTCTATCAAGGCTTTGGCTGTATATCTTGGGTTTGAGTGGCGAGACAAGACACCTTCTGGAGCATTGTCAATTCAATGGTTTAATGATTATATAGAAAAGAAAGACGAACAAATAATGACAAGAATTTTGGAATACAACGAGGACGACTGCAAGGCGACAATGGTCTTGAAAGACGGACTCGAAAAACTGTAATTGTAATAATGAGGTGTTTGGGACGGAGGGAATTCACCCCTTTAATTCCCCTCTTCCCTCCGTCCCAAACGAAAAAATTTTGTTTTGTACTTTTAAATTGAAGCTACACGAGAAAGAAAAATGAAAAAG
>DOMJ01000032.1:2626-14964 GCA_003509895.1 Candidatus Uhrbacteria bacterium
AATGAAAAAGAGAAAAGTGTACGTTCCCCCGCTGCGCTCTCATGCACTCCGCTTCGGCTCCGTGTCATTCGGGTCGGACAACAGCGTATATCTGGCTCGCTCCTGCCGTCGCTCGACCCATATTTTGCTCCGCTACGCTACGCAAAACATCAGATATACGCGAACGTTCGGCAGAAATGGCGCTACGCTTCATTTCTACCGAACGCGCGCGGCTGACCGCCGCCGTTCGGCTCTGTGGACGCGTTGCGCCACAACGCCCGACTACGGCTATGCGAAATGCCGGCATGCCATTCCGTTTCACTCCATGCCATACCGTCACTTCGCATCAGCCGCGCGCGTTAGGCGAAATAAGTCATTTTTTTGCCTTCGTATTACGGAGGCTGACCTAACCAAAGGAGACGTGGAAATGAACCAGATCATCTCGCCGAGGAAGTCCTCAAAAAGCGGGATTGGTCTGGCTCTTGCCACGATTATCCTGCTTACTGTCCTTCCGGTCCTTCACATCCTGATTTCGCATCGCGCTGACCTGCCCATGCTCATTGGAGACAAAAGCGAGGCGATGTTCGACCTGTGGTCGTTCCAGCACTTCTGTTCTGGAATACTCATCGGATCGTTACTCGCCTACGCCGGGGTCGCCTCCAAAGCAACATGGCAAAAGTTCGTACTTCTCATGCTCGTGCTCGCATTGAGCTGGGAAGCAACTGAACTCGCCATGGAATCAGGGCTGTTCGGTCAAGCGGTAGTCAATTGGAAACGAGGATTTGAACATTGGGGCAACCGATTCATCGGCGACCCCTTCATGGTCACACTCGGTGGCCTGCTCGCACGGAGGTTCAAGTCGGCGTGGAAGTGGGTGCTGATTCCTGCATCTGTATGGTTGATTGCGAACATCGCCTCGCCAAACAGTATGTCTGTTCAGCAACTACTGTTCGGACCGTAATGAAAATCGGCGTCGAGGAAGCAGTTCTTCGACGCCGAACTTCCTCTTTAAAGTGGGGGCAAAAAAATGATTTACATCACTTAACAGCGCATAAGCGCAATTGTTCATTTCGTGTTGTGGTGTTATTCTAACTTTACCACAACACTCATTTATAACTTCGCCTACGCGCGGACGTTCGGCAGAAATGGCGCTACGCTTCATTTCTACCGAACGCGCGCGGCTGACCGCCGCCGTTCGGCTCTGTGGACGCGTTGCGCCACAACGCCCGACTACGGCTATGCGAAGAGAGTATAACCAGCAAGCCGAGACAACCATCCCTGAAGAGCCTATTTTAGAACACATGAAAGAAGCATCAGAGACAGGGTGCCTACCGGAGAATAAAAGAATCAATCAAAGATTATCTGAGCCCCGTAAACCAAGAGAAGAGTCAGACAGGGAGGCGAATGCATTTTTGACGAGTGATTTGAGGGTAGTAAAGCTTTGTAAGCATCCCCGTCCTGATGACTCTTAAAGACAAAAAATCTTGCAATACGGCACGTCAAGTCCGTTGTTTGGTGTGTGTAAGTTCCAGGATGTAATGAAGACACGGGTGCCGAACATGGTATACTTGTGTTATCTATGTTTGCTTTTGTGATTGATTTTTCCACGTTGCAACACATGGCGGCTACGCAGCCCGACGTGCTTCTTTTGTATATCCTCATGCCGATCGGCGCTGTGCTGATTTTGTCCATGTTGTTTTGGGGAATGACGCAATTGTATCTGGATAGAAAGGGAGGAGAGTACGCATCGGGTCTCAAGTGGGTGGTGCTGGCGATTGATATTCCCATGAACATGCAGTCGCCAAAGGCGGTAGAAAACATCTTTGCGATCGTGAAGGGAACCAAATCCGTCATTACAAAAAAGGAGGAATGGTTACGTGGAAAATTTTTGACACCTACCAGTTTTGAGATCGTGAGTATAGATGGGTATACGCAATTCTTTTTGCGTACGGAGGCACGATTTAGAGATCATATTGAGGCTGGAATTTATTCTCAGTATCCGGAGGCGGAGATCTCTGAAGTAGAGGACTATGCAAAAAATATTCCTGGTGAATATCCAAACGAGACACATGAAGTTTTTGGTGGCGAGATTGTTTTAGAGGAACCGAGCTTTTTGCCGATTCGTACCTACGAGGATTTTGAGCATATGGCAAGTAAGGATGAAAAGCTGAAGGATCCTCTGAATCAGATGTTTGAGTTTATGGGCAAACTTAAGCCGGGTGAGCAGTTTTGGGTACATCTTATTGTGCATCCCGGTGGCGATGGTGGATGGGCCAAGAAGGGAGAAGATTTTATTTTAAAGACTTACGGTCGGGCAAAACCCGAATCACCCTCTACGGGGTCGCTGCTCTTCAAATTGCTTTTTTCGCCATTTGGGTGGATTTTAAAAGAGACGGCCACGCAATTGGGAGCAGGATTATTTGAGGCGGGTGAGGCGGCAAAACCGGAACGGCCGATCTTTTTTGTGCCGACGAATACAGAAAAAACACAGCTTGATGGTGTGACCAAAAAACTCGCGAAGCCCGGATACGAATGCAAGATCCGTTGGGCGTACGTGTCCCGCCACGAGACGTATAATAAAGGTGGGCGCAATACGTTATGGAAAGGATATTTGGCCCTGTTTACCCATCCGGCGATGAACAAGTTTAAATATGATCCGGACACCATGCCTCGTGACGATTACTTTTGGATGATTTGGGAGTATAGACGTAAGCAACGAGAATTAATGAGAGCACTCAAGGGTCGGAGTTGGGGGCACGGCAGCAATCCGATGTATTTAAATGTGGAGGAATTGGCAACGCTGTGGCACTTTCCTACGATTGAATCCCGTGCGCCGCTTATGGCGCGTACGGAGTCCAGGCGTTCCGAGGCACCTACCTATTTACCTAAGCCCGGTGTTGGGGAGTCGGAAGAGTTGCCTACGGAAGAATTGATTGAGGTAGACGAGCACGGACGGCCCGTTGCACGTAAAGTGGATCCGGGCGCTGTGTATAAAGATGACCTGGCCGATATTTTGCCAACAGAGCCAATGATTGAGCCGGGAGCCGATCAACGTTTTGTACCGGATCGGGCAGATGCCCCGGATGATCAACCGTTTATTCCGCCCAACTTACCCGTGTAATAACACGAGCGACACTCGTACATCGTACTCTATGGCGCGCATTCACGATCATGAAAATGAAATCACGTATTTCGCCAAGACCAACTTCCGACAGGGTGGTCAGAAGTTTGGTATTAAAACGGATGATCGTCGCCGGCATATGTACGTGGTGGGAAAAACAGGAACGGGTAAAACAACGCTTCTGGAGAATATGGTGTTGCAGGATATCTATAATGGTCATGGTATCTGCTATGTTGATCCGCACGGCGACACGGTTGAGCGTATTTTGGATTTTATTCCAAGCTGGCGATTAAATGATGTTGTGTATTTTAATCCGGCCGATTTGGATTTTCCGGTTGGATTTAACGTGTTGGATGAGGTGGCAAGTAGTCATAAACATCTTGTCGCATCCGGATTAATGAGCGTGTTTAAGAAAATTTGGGAGAACATGTGGTCGGCGCGTATGGAGTATATTTTGAGCAATACCATTTTGGCGCTGTTGGACACGCCGGGTTCCACGTTGTTGGGTATTAACCGTATGTATTCGGATGAAGAATATAGACGATCCATTATAGAAAATATAAGAGATCCTGTTGTAAAACAGTTCTGGGTAATGGAGTACGCATCATATTCGGAAAAATATGCGACGGAGGCAGTGGCGGCGGTGCAAAACAAGGTTGGTCAGTTTTTGTCGTCGGATGTGATTCGCAACATTGTGGCGCAGGTCAAATCCACGATTGATATCCGCAGCATCATGGACTCGCAAAAGATTCTGCTTGTAAACCTTTCCAAGGGTCGTATTGGGGAGGATAATTCGCGTTTGCTCGGAGGAATGCTTATTAACAAGGTTCAACTCGCTGCCATGGAGCGCGTGGACATGCTGGAGAAAGACAGAAAAGATTTTTACTTGTACGTAGACGAGTTTCAGAACTTTGCAACAGAATCGTTTGCCAATATCCTGTCTGAGGCGCGTAAGTACCGACTCAACTTAATTGTGGCGCATCAATATATGGCTCAATTAACGGACGAGGTCAAAGACGCTGTTTTGGGTAACGTTGGCACCATGACCGTGTTTCGTGTGGGTGCGCCGGACGCGCAGGAATTGGAAACAGAATTCATGCCTCGCTTTACGCCGGAGGATATTATTAATCTCCCAAAGCACCAAGTCTATTTAAAATTAATGATAGATGGCATTGCCTCCCCACCTTTTTCTGCGGCAACATTGCCTCCTATTGCACAAAACACCGGGTCTGAAGAAAAAGTGATTCGGATAAGTCGCGAACGCTATGCGGCGGACAAGGCGGTGATAGAAGAACGTGTGATGAAGTGGACCGGGTTAGAAGGTGCCGATATTGATCAATTAATGGATCAAGCGAAGGCAAAGGGATCGGGCAACCAGGCAAAGGTCAAACACAAATATAAGTGTTCTTGGACCGGGAAGGAATTTTCTATTCCCGTAAAATTGGATCGGGGACGGCCCATTTATAGTGAAGAGGGAAAGGAAATGGTGCGCGCAGCCAAAAAGGACGGTACCTATGATCCCCGTAAAGATATTATTTATAGCGACACGTTGGAGCCGATTGGTTCTGTTGCGGAATTGGGTACAGATGGGTTATGGGCCGTTCGCAATGAGGAAGGTGATATTGTTGGCAAGAAGGATGAGGATAGCATGAAGCGCGATCGTAAAGCAGCAAAGGAAAAAGAAAAGAGTGAGCTGGAGGAAAAATTGGCTAAAGCTCGCGCAGAAATGAAAGAGGCCGGTGCGCCTGCCGCAACGGTTCAACCGTTGGTAACACCTGTGCCTGCGAGAGTTGATCGACCCAAAGAGGAACAGCGCGCGTCTCGTAAGGAGGAGAGAAAAGAGGAGGTACAAACGCCCGTGGTAAGCGGTTCCTTAAACGTGTTAAAGCAGGAAAGTGATCGTAGAGAAGGGGAGAAACGCAAACGTCGACGACGTAAGCCCGGTACGGAAAAAAGAGAAGATCGCGCAACCCCAAGACCTCAAAGGCCGCAACCACAACAGAACGAACCGGCCAAAACGGCTTCTACCATGATAAAAAAAGATCAAGACAGGCCGGGAAAGCGGTTAAAACCGGGTGAAACGATTATTTTTGGTGAAGAATAAGGTGTAGGGGTGGACGATTGATTCGTTAGGGTATCTGTGTTAGATTGTGCGGTTATGAAGAGCGAATCACAAAAAATCCTGGTGGCAATGAGCGGTGGCGTCGATTCGTCGGTGGCCGCTGCTTTGCTTTTAGAACAGGGATACAGTGTGGTTGGTGTGTTTATGAAAAATTGGAGCGGTTGTGATTGGGAGACGGACAAGCGGGATGCGCAACGGGTCGCCGCAAACTTAGGGATCGATCTTCACGTGTATGATTTTGAAAAAGAATACCGAGCGCGCGTGTATGAGTATATGATTGCCGAGTATACGGCCGGTCGCACGCCAAACCCAGATGTGATGTGTAACCGCGAGGTGAAGTTTGATTTATTACTACACGTCGCCGATGAACTTAAATGCGAGAAAATGGCTACGGGGCACTATGCACGTGTTGAGGAAGTGGATGGGCGATTTAGCCTTCTTAAAGGTGTGGATACAAAGAAAGACCAATCGTATTTTTTGTGTCGATTGGGTCAAAAGGAATTGTCTCGTGCGCTTTTTCCGGTTGGGGAGCTTATAAAACCCGAGGTGAGAAAGATCGCAGCGGACCATCGGCTCACAACGGCGGAGAAAAAAGACAGCCAAGGTTTGTGTTTTGTGGGGACGGTGGACATGGCAACCTTTTTAAAGGAGCGAATACAGCCAAAGAAGGGGAATATTGTAACAACGAGTGGCAAGGTGATCGGGACGCATGAGGGGGTGGCGTACTATACGATCGGTCAACGGCACGGATTGGGCGTTGGGGGAGGAGAACCGTGGTATGTGGTTGATCGAAGCATCGATTCCAACGAGCTCGTGGTAGGTCATGAGGATGATCCGGCTCTTGTTGCCGGCGAGTTACAGGCGATGGACGTGCATTGGGTGACAGGGAAGGCACCGGAGCTCCCGATGTCTTGCACGGCAAAAATTCGTTACCGGCAGGATGATCAGGTGTGTAACATCCAAGAGACAGAGAATGGGTTGCAGGTTGTTTTTGAAGCGCCCCAGCGGGCGATCGCTCCGGGACAGTTTGTGGTTTTTTATCAAAATGATGTGTTAATCGGAAGCGCGGTTATTTGTTATTCGGTTTCTGTTTGAGTAACCTGTTCATCTGTTAGTTCGTGATCTAGCTCACGAGATTGATTGATTTGGCGCCATTGAGTCCCTTGTTATTTATTTTGCCTTCTTTCCTTTCCTTTATTGTAGTAGCACCAAAACCCCGCGCCGTAAGTCTGGGGAGAGTCATTTATGGGCTTCTACTTTTGCCATTCGTAACTTTGTTTTGCATTTCTCCGTACTGTTTTACGTCTGTCCACAGTCAACCCTTGACACTTAACAAATTTGTCGTAGGTACGACAAATTTGTTAAGGTAGGTGTATGACAAAAGAAGAAAAAAATATACGCGAGCGTGTTCAAAAGCAAATTGCCAATCGCAGTCAAACAACACAGGTCCTCGTGGATTTGCTGCATTTTGGTGGAGCGATGTCGATGAAGTATCTTCAGCCATCTCGTTCTATTGTTCAACTCATGTGTGATCAAGAACGAGCAGACTATAGAACTCAACTAACGAGAGAACGACAAGCGCTGGCAAGATTAATTCGTAAACAATTTGTGGAAATTCGGCAGGATGGGCATGCGTTAACAGCACAATTAACGGATTCTGGTCATTTTGCCGTACTAAGACACGCAATAATGGAAACAGATCGATTATTGTCAGACGGTAAGTGTTGCATTGTCGCATATGATATCCCGATTCAGCTAAACTCGCAGAGAGACACCTTGCGCCGTTTTTTAAAGGAGGTCGGATTCCAGCAGCTTCAGCAAAGCATCTGGTATACGCATAAGGATATTGTTGAGGATCTAGAAGTGTTAATAGAAAAAAAATTTCACAAACTCAAAATCACGGTATCCGTCATGAAAATTTTATAACAAAAATGTCGTACCTACGACAAATTTGTTAAGTTTGATAGGAAGAGTGATAGGGGAAAAGACAAAGATAAGGATTGTCTCGATGAAAGGAAGGAAGGAAGGAAGGAAGGAAGGGCGACGTAGAAGGAAAGGAGGAGTATCGTAAAAATACAAAACGAGCGCCGCCAGGGAAGGCAAACGCTCGGCAGGAATGTTGTCCAGTCCTCACAGTGAGGTCATTCTCCACCTCCTCACCGGGGAAAATCCCTTGAGTGGTAGCACTGATCTGGTAAACACGCGCACTCTCGCGTGACCTGGACGTTTCCGAAGATACCAGGTTCTGTTCATTTTGTCAAGGGGCTCCATGAGTTAGAAAAAGAATGCGGGATGGGCCGACGTTGACCCATCCCGCACGTGTTCGGCTCCACACACCCCCTTTCCGGGCATGTACCGAGGCAAAATGCCCGGAACAGCGCTACCGCAGTTTGGATACGACCGCTTTGCGGCAGGTATCGGTCAACCGAACAGTATTTATTGAACCATACTCCTTATAAAAGGCCAAGAATAGGAACGGGAGGATGTGCCCGTTCCAAAGTTTTTCTTAAAAAAACAACACGAGCGCCGCCAGGAAGGCGAGCGCTCGAGCGTAGGCGTGGGTCGTTCGCACGGGAACGAATTCTATCAGAAAAAATTTGTCAGTTCCGGCAGGGGCTTTTTCCCTCATTGCCGCATTTTAACTTGTCCGACCGCCGAATTTTGTTGAGTGGCGGTTGGCGCTCCACTACATGTTAAACCACCGACGAGGCGCCTCGCCAGCGTCCTGATGTCTCTCCGTGATCCGACGGTGCCAATCAGGCGCAGCACCGTCTCGAACGACCCACGCAAACAAGATACAGGAACAGACTGTTTCTGTCAAGCCCAAAACTCGACAATCCCCAGGAAATAAGCTAGTATTACGCCAAATGGACCAATCCCTCATTCGAAATTTTTGCATTATTGCTCACATTGATCACGGAAAATCGACCCTTGCGGATCGTCTTTTGGAGTTAACCGGGACGTTGGATAAGCGCCAGCTCAAGGAACAAACATTGGATACCATGGACTTAGAGCGTGAGCGCGGTATTACCATTAAGCTGCAGCCTGCGCGTATGAAGCACACGGTAGATGGTGTGGAATACACCCTCAACCTCATAGATACACCGGGCCACGTAGATTTTGCATACGAGGTTTCCCGTTCCTTGGCAGCAGTGGAGGGGTGCATTTTATTGGTGGATGCAACGCAGGGTGTGCAGGCGCAAACGCTGGCCAACCTGTATATGGCGATTGAGGCCGGGTTGGAGGTGATCCCCGTCTTAAATAAAATTGATTTGCCTGCCGCGGATGTGGTGAACAGAAGCGAAGAATTAAAACAACTGATCGGATGTACGCGTGAGGAGATTCTGACCGTTTCCGGCAAAACGGGCGAGGGTGTTGCTGCCTTACTGGATAAAATTGTAGAAAAAGTTCCAACGCCAAAAGGGGATGCGCTTGCAGAACCGCGTGCGATGATCTTTGATTCATTTTACGATGACTATCAGGGTGTGGTGGCCTATGTGCGTGTTGTAGACGGTGCGTTTAAAAAAAATCAGCCAATGAAGATGGTAGCAACGCAGGTTACAACACCTATCGCGGAGTTGGGCCATATCTCTCCAAAACGCATACCGGATGCCGATTTAACAACCGGCCAAATTGGCTATATTGTTACGGGGTTGAAAGATATTGTGAGCTGTCGTGTTGGAGATACCATTACATTGCCGGGGACGCACGTTACGCCGTTGCCGGGTTATAAAGAGGTGAAGCCAATGGTGTTTGCCGGTGTTTTTCCTCGCGACGGAGGCGATGTTACGGAATTGCGTGAGGCGATGGAAAAGCTGCAATTGTCCGATGCCTCTCTTACGGTTGAGCCGGAGCAGTCCGGTGCGCTTGGTGTTGGATTTAGATGCGGCCTGCTTGGGATGCTCCATTTGGAGATCGTACAGGAACGTTTGTTGCGTGAGTCAGATGTGGATGTGGTGGTCACAACGCCAAGCGTTCGCTATCGCGTGCAAAAGTCCAATGGAGATGAGCTGATTATTAAGAGCCCGCTGGATTTGCCGGATCCAAGTCAGATTGCACAAGTCTTTGAGCCGTGGGCGCGTGTGGATATTGTGGTGCCAAAAGATCGTATTGGTGCCGTTATGGCTCTTGTGCAGGATAGACGCGGAATGTACAAAACCACGGAGTACTTGGATCAACACCGCGCGCTTTTGCATTACGAAATGGCATTATCGGCGGTGATTGTTGATTTTTACGACGCTCTTAAGACGGCCACGAGCGGATATGGCTCTATGAGTTACGAGACATTTGACGAGCGACCGGCGGATGTTGTGCGCATGGATATTTTTGTTGCTGAAGAACCGGCGGAAGCGTTATCCACATTGGTTTATAGAGATCAGGCCCATGAAATCGGGAAAAAAATCATTCACACGCTCAAAAATGAAATTCCACGGCAACAGTTTGTGATAAAGTTACAGGCGATGATTGGCGGGGCGATTGTGGCCGGAGATCGTATTTCGGCACTGCGTAAAGATGTTACGGCCAAGCTCTACGGAGGAGACGTGTCTCGTAAGCGAAAGCTCTTGGAAAAACAGAAAAAAGGAAAAAAGAAGATGGCCGCGATGGGTCATGGGAAGGTGGAGATTCCTGCAAGTGCGTATTTGAAAGTGTTAAAGCGATAAGCATGGATAAAAGGAAAGGGTTAAAACGCGTGTTGGTGATAGCAGTCTTCATGACACCAGTCTTTTTGGGAGCGGGATGTGTTGCTGTAGGTACTGTGCCTCCAATAGATCAGAATGGAAAGACGACGCAGGATCCGCAAGACGTGATTGTAAACGTGGTTGATGTAGGCACGGTGGAGATACGAGGCGAATTGGTGGGCATTGGGTTTGGCGGCACGGAGATGGGTTGTGATTTTTTGGAGACGGATCCGGTTGGCAAGCGTCAACCGTGCAATAGTGGCGTTGTTTCTTTGGGATTAATAGAAACAGGCGGTCGCGTGATTGCCTTGGATCAAGTGACTTGTCCGGGAACCGAGGTCCTTGTAAAAACAGAAGCAGGCGTTGTTATGGAGTATGAACCATCGGCGGAAAGCTGTTCCTACGTCTTGGGTGCGTCGTATCGAGCAACAGGTGAACTGGATTTTTTGCCAGATCAGTGGCGCGATGGCAAGCAGGCTGACGTCTACGTATTAAGAAACGCTCAAATTGAATCGTTGTAGTATGTATAAAAGTAAGTGGTTAAGACGTGCGTTTGCCGTGGTGAGTTTTATTGTGATCTTGAGTATGGTTGGATTTACGGTCGCTATTGGGTTTTAGGGGGAGAGGTTTGGCTTGTTTACGTAAGAACGGTTTTGTATGAAGAAACAACCTGCAACGTGGAATCTTCATACGCCGGTAGGGGAGGATGTGTTGAATCAATTTCCGGAATTGGATCCTGTTTTGGTGCAGCTACTGTCTAATCGTGGTCTACATACACAAGACGAGGTTGATGCTTTTTTTGGTCCCGATTACGGAACCGATTTGCACGACCCGTTTTTATTTAGGCAAATGACCAGTGTGGTAAAGCGTATTATGCGTGCGCTTGAGACAGGGGAAATAATCATGATCCATGGAGATTATGATGCGGACGGGATTTGCGGAACGGCAGTCCTCATGACGGCGATAAAAGAAGTCTGCCAACGTTGTCGATTAACCGCGTGGGATGAAGGGCGCGTGCGTTGGTACCTGCCGTCACGCGAGGGAGATGGCTATGGGATGAGCTACAGCGCTGTTGAGGCGTTTAAAGAGATGGAGGTGAATGTGATTATTACCGTGGACTGTGGGATTGCAAACGTGGATGAGATTGCTCTGGCCTACGCATTTGGCATGGAGGTGATTGTGGTTGACCACCATCAACTACCTCAAACGTGTTCCGAGTTGGCGTTGACGGTACACCCCTTGGCACCGGGAGAAACATATCCATTTAAAAAGCTGGCGGCGGTAGGTGTGGCGTTTAAAGTTGCCTGTGCCCTGTACGCGCACGCACGTTCCAGGAAAGCACAAATACCATTCGGCCTAGAAAAGTGGTTGCTGGATCTGGTTTCTATTGCAACGGTGACGGATATGGTTTCTTTGACGGGTGAAAACCGTGTTTTGGAAACGTATGGCCTTACCGTACTCAATAAATCAAAACGAGTGGGGTTGCAGGCGCTTATGGCCGCGGCGGGGCTCACGCAGGGGAAGCTGACAACAACAGATATTGGATTTAGAATTGGGCCGCGCATTAACGCCGCGGGACGGATTGCGAAAGCGGATGTTGCCCTTGAACTTTTATTGGAAGAAGACCCGAAACGGGCGGAGGAGCTTGCCGAACAATTGAATCAGATTAATGCGGAACGGCAAAAACTCACGGAACAATCTACAAAGCGTGCGTTGGCATTGGTGGATGTGGAGGCGTCTTTTATTGCGGTCGTGGATCACGAAACACGGATTGGTGTTGCAGGATTGGTGGCTGGCAAGTTAGCACAGCAGCTTGCAAGGCCGTCCGTGGTCATGACGCGAGTGGGCGCACACGTGGTTGGATCGGGCCGTGCGCCAAGTGGATTTCAATTTGTGGAGGCGATGGACACGTGTAGAGAGTTGATGGTGGGAGGAGGGGGTCATCCGGAGGCGTGTGGGTTTACCCTATTGGAAGAACAGATTCCTGCGTGGATTAAGGCCATGACGGCGTTTGCCTCACAAAATGCAACAGAGTCCGCCGGGCAGGTGAGTTTGGATATAGATGCAGAATTGGAATTGTCGGATGTTTCTTGGGAGTTGGTAGAGCGAGTGTCGGCTATGGAGCCGCACGGAATGGGGAATCCAACGCCACGATTTTTAGCGCGTGGTGTGCAAGTGATCGCAGCGGAGACGGTTGGAAAAACACAAACACATTTACGATTAAGCGTGGCCACAAAGACAAGGAGCATAAGACCGTGTATCGGGTTTGGTTGGGGATGGTTGGCGGCAGAACTCTCCATGGGTGATACAATTGATCTGGTGTATGAGATTGGTGTGAACGAGTGGAATGGAAGTCGCGAGATTCAATTGCAGATCGTTGATGTGCAAAAAAGTCGCTCGGGTTGTGTTTAAAAAAGTGACTCGGCACGTCGTTCGC
>DOMJ01000032.1:15117-24952 GCA_003509895.1 Candidatus Uhrbacteria bacterium
TTGCCTGAAGTACTTCGTCGAATACACTTATCTTCAAACACAGTCGTTTTGAGAAGACTCGCGCTGTGGCTCCATCTTTCAAAACACCTGTGTTCTCGGGGACGAAGGCTGAAGATCAGGATTTCTTCACGGATCGTCATTGCGAGAAGTTACACGACGACGTGTCCCTACGAAGCATTCCTGCGAAGGGGGAAGCAACTTTATCTATTTTGCAGGATATTGCTCAATAAATAAGATTGCTTCGTAAACTCGCAATGACGAAGTTCTCGGGTAGGCGACATGGCTGGATCCTGATCCCATACTCACACGTACACTTTATTCAAACTCCTATGCATGCACTCCTTTTCACCGACGGTGGATCACGTGGAAACCCGGGGCCGGCAGGCTCTGGCGCTGTTTTGTTTGACGAAAAAAACGAAGTCATGGATGAGGCGACGTTATATCTTGGAACGACTACAAACAACGTTGCAGAATATACAGCGATTATAATTGGATTGGAGATGGCACTGGCACACGGGGTCACCACACTGGATTCTTATATGGATTCGGAATTAGCAGTAAAGCAGCTAAGCGGTCAGTATCGCGTAAAAAATCCCGGGCTGGCAAAACTTTGGATTCAGGTGAGAGAACTTGCTTCTCGCTTTGAACGTATTCATTTTGTGCACGTTCGTCGCGAGCAAAACACGCACGCTGACGCACTTGTCAACAAGGTGCTAGATCAACACAGACAATAATTTGATAGAATAAAGGAGCTCGTAGATTTTGAGGGCTCGGTTTTAGATTCACGTTCTAACACCAAGCGCTTAGCATCTAACGCGTTTGTATGGGTTTGTTTGCAAAAAAAGAAGAACGCTTTGTTGGAATCGATATTGGCGCGGGCGGAATTAAGCTCGTGGAGTTGTTGTATGAGCACGGTGCCTATAAACTGATGACGTACGGATCTACTTCACGTATGGCAGACGCGGTAGACACGGCCTTAACGGATGTTCCAAAAGAGGCTATAGAACACATTCGAGCGCTTATAAAACAAGCGGGCGTAGAATCAAAACATGTGATTGCCTCGTTGCCGGTTCACTCCGTTTTTAGTTCTATAATTGCTATTCCGGATGTAAAGGATCCATTGGAAACACGCGCTCTTGTAGAACGCCAAGCGGGTAAGTTAATGCCATTGCCGGTGGATCAAATGGTGATTGATTTTCAGATTTTGGATCGCGCACCTCGCGCAAGCACCTCCGTTTTAACGGCCGATGTTGCTGCGGCAAAACAGGCTAAAACCACAACTTCCTCTATTGCAGACAAAAACGTGCGTGTGTTGATTACCGGAGCGGAGAAAAAAATGGTGCAAACCTACACACAGATTTTTCAGGAGGCGGGGCTTGATTTAGCGAGCTTGGAAACAGAACCGTTCGCCTTAATTCGATCCCTGATCGGGAACGACAAAAGCCCTATTATGGTGTTAGACGTTGGCGCGTATAGAACCAATATGACGATTGTGGAGGAGGGCATCCCTTTTTTAAATCGGAGTATTAAGGTTGGAGGGGCTATGGTCACACGCGAGATTGCAAGACAAATGGGCATGAGTGTAGAGGAGGCGGAACAAATGAAACAAGACCTGCACACAGAAAATGGAGACGTCCCAAAGGCGGTTGTGGACCTGTTTCAACCAATCGTCAATGAGATCGCCTACGCTATGGAATTGTTTGCAAAATCTCAATTATCCAATAAAGATCGCGTAGAAAAAGTTATCTTAACGGGAGGGTCTGCCCTTTTGCTTGGACTGGACACGTTTTTAACACAGAAGCTTAATGTACGGACGTTTGTTGGGGATCCGTGGGCGCGCGTGCAAATCAACGAGGCTATGCGACCAATGTTAGAAGAAATTGGTCCACGCTTTTCTGTGGCGCTTGGTCTTGCGATGCACGCCAAAAAGGATGCGCCGGCAGAGGTGTCTCGTGGAAAAGGGAACGTAAAAAAGACCTAGTATGGTAGAGGCTTGGCTACAACGATCCGAGCCAATCGGGCTGTTTTTGGCTGCACCGGACTATCCATTGATGCACCTATCAGTGGGAGACAGAGCCCATCGATTTGTGGTACGCGACCAGCGCTTACCCTTGATTGTTGCGATGGGTCCGCATACGCCCCTGCGATCTTTGGTGAGTTGTTTGATGATTGGGAGAAACGTGGGATGCTATTTACACGATGAGGATGACATTGCTCACACGGCACACCGATTATTGCAGGCAGCACCGGGGCATATTGCAATGCTACCGGTGGCGGTTTGGGACGGCCGTCTTTGGTCTCGACACACAGTACAAGAATTGGCATGAGTGAGAAACAACATATTTGTATTTTGGAAAACGATCCATTTTTTGCGGGCCTTTATGCCCGCAAGTTTGAGTCGCGTGGTTGGAAAACGACCGTTATAGAGCACGCGGACGATTTGTATAAGTGTTTGGAACAAGAGGGGGTGGATTTATTTATTGTGGATATAGAGGGGGAGGATTATTCGGCAAAAGAGCTTATAGAAAAATTAAAGGCCCCGGGGAGCGCACACAGATCCCTGCCCATTGTGATTTTGACCCGCGTAAAGGATCGTGAAGTGGTCCAACGGATGATGCGTATCGGTGTAAATGCCTACCTGTTTAAAGGGCATTTTGTGCCAAATGAGGTTGTGGAGAAGGTACAACGTATTTTAGATAGCGGAGTGGTATAATAGAGCGAGGACAATCGTCTATGCAAAAAACATTCGGTATCACATTAGTAGAGGGGCTCCTTATTGGTGGCATTTTTTGCATTCTGTTGTTTGCCACGGGTATCTCTTTATCTGCCGCACGAGAGCGAGTTCGTGATTATAAGCGTATTTCCGACGTGTCGCGCGTTCAGGCGGCATTGGAGCTGTACTACAATGAGCAAAATCAGTATCCTGTTACGGAAGGGAAGATTGCACTGGGCAACGGCGGGGCGCTGTGTTTGAGCAGTTCCGGATTTCAGCCAACGTGTTCCTCTACCGGCCGTGTGTTTTTAAATCCTGTTCCAAGCCAAACGGACATTGGGTTGAGCGGCTCCGACTTGCAGGTGTATGCGTATGAGAGTAACGGGGAAACCTATGTTGTGTCTGCTGTGATTGAGCGTGCTATTCCACAAGTGGAGATTGAGAAGGGTCTTGTGTGCGCACGTCCGGGCACACCTATTCAAGCGTCGGCAAGTGGTGTGTGCGCGTTGTAAGGTTTTTTGATAAAGAATAATAAGAAGCAGGCTTGACAGGCCTGTTTTTTTGTTGTATGTTGTGTGGGCGACAATCCGTTGCACGAGGAGACTGACATGGTTCTGAACCCCTACACGCCACCCAAACGGGTGGATCACCTCGAGGCGCGCCAGGGCGTGCGCACCGTTCCGGCGAACGCCGGAACGGTGCGCCACGTCCGGGTCGCGCGCCTGCGCGACCCGGACGCCGTCAGGAAGCCGGCGGCTTCCTGACGCACCCCCCAACAACGTGGCCTTTGCCACATCTCTACGAACGCCGGCGCCTCCCCTTGGTGCCGGCCTCGTACGTTTACAGCAAAAGCGAGACAGGAACGGAAGATGAGCGCTGAACATGTAGACGGTGAGTTGGAAGAAGCACGCAAGGTCCTCGAAGCGGCCTTGGTGCGCGCGGCTGTTGCGGAAAGGGTGTATGTGGCCACGGCGTTTACTAAGTTGGTGGACGTGGCGCAGGATCGCGCCGAAGAGTGCGGGCGATTACGGCTCGCCCTCGACCGTGCAACAACAGACTCGGTGACGGGTCTGTTGAGAACGGACGATTGGCGCGTTCAACTGGCGTCCGCGCTCAGGCGGGTGCTGGACGATGCGTCCATCTTGCCGATTCTCAACGGCACGTTGCCGCTTGCAACGGCGCGTAGGGTTGGATTGAGCGACGCCCATACGAGCGTTGTTCTTGCTACGTTTGACGTGCGCGCGTTGGGCTACGTAAACCACTCCCTGGGATACGCGGCCGGAAGCCAGATGCTCGCCTTGTGCGCGCACACGGCTGCAACGGTCCTGGACGAGTTCCTCGGACCACGCGGTATGACGCGTCGCGCACGCGTGCAGGACCCTATGGACCGGTGCTCCCTCACACGAACGGGGGGAGATGAGTTCCGTGCGGTGCTCGTGGGCCAAGCCTCCACACATTGGCGCCTGATCCGAGACGGTCTGCTGGTGCGGTTGGGAGAAGAAGCGGTCCCCGGCCTGGATATTCCTCCCGCAATGGCGGTGGGTGCGATGTCCATGCACATCCTACTGTGGTATTTGGGCGCCTTTTACAGGTGGCTCAAGATGCCGCTGCCGGAAAACAAGGAGACCATGGTGACGCAGGCCATCCAGCTCTGGTGCGCCTTTACGGAGCTCCGGGCGGATGCGCAGCGCGTTGTGGAGTATGGACTCCTGTTCGCGCAGGAGTGGAACAATGACCCGGCCCATCGTGGCCGGTTTGAGTCCTGGCTCACCTCCAAGTTGAGGGCTTCCGCCTTCAGCGGGCGGGAAGAACCGGAGATTCGCCGCCTCTGCAAACAGGCGAGCACGAGTCTTCGGAAAGGAAAAAAGGAAGAGGCCATTGCCACGTTTGAGCATGACCGGGACGAGCGCATGCGCGTCCATCTCAACGTGCTTCTGGCAAAGGCTCGCATCTTGCGCGAGCCGAACGTGGAACTCCTCATGCAGATCTTCGCGATCTCCAATGAGTACGAGTTTGCCATTCCCTGATCGGTTCTACGACTCGAGGAGCTTCGGCTCCTCATTCATTTTGTCAAAATTGGTCTACCCTCACTGCCAAATATTTGCTAAACTACTCGCATGACCTGGCTTCTCACAGCATTACTCGTAGGCATCCCATTGGCTGGGTGGATGTCTGCTTTTGTGTTTCGCGCGCATAGCGAATGGGTGTGGATGCGCCCAAAAAAAGCCTGCATTGTCTGCGAGCTCCCACGGTCGCCTATGGATCTTGTTCCAGTATTGGGCGACCTTAAAATCCTGTACCGCTGCCGATCATGTAAGAGCTTTGTGGCGTGGCAGTATCCGCTTTTAGAGTGTGTGATTGTCTTATTGGTGGTTTTTCATGCCTGGCGATACGCTACGGGTATCTGGATTCCCGACATTGCAACAGATCTCACCTGGTGGTATGCCGCACGCGATGTGATTTTTTCTCTGTTTCTGCTTGTTGTTTTTGTGTATGATTTTAAGTACGAGCTGATTTTGGACAAGTATACAATCCCGGCAATGGTTGTGGCGCTGATCTGTAATATCGGTCTCGGGCAATCCGGTTATGAATTGAGCTTCACCATGCTGATCCTGTTTTTGTTCTTTTTTCTTCAGTACGTGTTTTCCAAGGGACGGATTATGGGGGCCGGGGACGTGCGTATGGGGTTGGTGATTGGGGCGATGCTCGGATTTACCCACGGAATCGGTGCCGTACTACTTGCCTATATGTTGGGAGCCGTTGTGGGAATCATCCTGCTTCTTACGCGACGTTTTTCCTTTAGGGATGAGGTTCCCTTTGGTACGTTTTTGTCTGTGGCTACATTTATTCTGTTGGTATGGGGAGACACACTGCTGGCCCTTCTTGTATGACAAAACAGCAAGCGGCTTTACGAATACAAAAATTACGCGAGGAGATTAATCACGAGCGCTACCTGTATCATGTGGAGGATAAGCCGGGGATTTCTGAGGCGGCACTCGATAGTCTCAAGCACGAGCTCTACACGTTGGAGCTTGCCTATCCGGATCTTATAACACCGGATTCACCAACACAGCGCGTGGGCGGTGAGGCGTTGAATATCTTTCAGAAAGTGGAGCACACATCGCGTATGCTCTCTATGGAAGATGTGTTTTCACCCGAGGAATTTGCTGCCTGGTACAGGCGAGTTACAGAACGGGTGGATGCAAAACAGCTAGACGTTTACTGTATGCCCAAGCTGGATGGCCTTGCTGTTTCTTTAGAGTATACGGATGGTCGGTTAGTGCGAGGGGCAACGCGTGGCGACGGTCGCGTGGGAGAAGATGTCACGCACAACATTCGCACAATTGAATCGATTCCACTTGCACTTAGAACACCAACCGAGGCGGAAAAAAAGACATTCCCGTTGCTGGCGGATATACCTACAACGCTCATTGTTCGTGGAGAGGTGTTTATGCCGGTGAAGGCGTTTGAAGCGTTAAACAAACAACGGCTAGAAACCGGAGAGGCTCCGTTTGCAAACCCTCGCAACGTGGCTGCCGGGAGTATTCGACAACTAGATGCCCATGTGGCTGCTGAGCGTCCGTTGCAATTTGTGGCATGGGATTTGATCACGGATTTTGGTCAAAAAACACACGAGCAGGAAATGGCCCTGTTAAAGGTGCTTGGTTTTGCAACAACGCCTTTTAGTGAGCGAGTCACCGATAAAATGGGAGTGGAACGTCTGTTTGCAACAGTGCAAAAACGCAGAAGCCGTCTGCCGTTTTGGATCGACGGTATGGTGATTCGGGTGAATAATAACGATGTTTACACGGAATTGGGCGTGGTAGGTAAAACACCTCGCGGATTAATTGCGTGGAAGTTTCCGGCAGAAGAGGCAACGACTCGTCTGGTGAAGGTCATCTGGTCTGTGGGTCGTACAGGTGCGGTTACACCCGTGGCAGAACTGGAACCTGTTTTTGTGGCAGGCACAACTGTACAGCACGCGTCCCTGCATAATATGGATGAGATAAAACGATTGGGGCTTAAAATGGGGGATACGGTCGTTATAAAAAAAGCGGGAGATATTATTCCAAAGGTGGTAAGCGTACTTAAAAATTTGCGTACGGGAGAAGAGAAAACAATTAGGCCGCCAAAGCAAATCAACGGATCAAGCGTGTATCGCGTGGAGGGAGAGGTGGCATTGTATTGCGATGATCCCCACACATTTGAGAGACGGCTGCAGGCAATCGCCTACGCCGTTGGAAAGCACGCATTAGATATTGATGGCCTGGGGGAGAGGACGATCGCACAACTTTTGGAGCGGGGAATGATCTCCACGTTTGTGGATCTGTTTGGCTTGACAAAGGATGAATTACTGGAGTTGGAGGGATTTGCAGAGGTGAGTGCGGAAAAACTTCTGGACTCTATCCGCGCGGCGCGTACGGTGGAGCTCTATCGGTTTATTACAGCACTTGGAATAAAACAGGTGGGAGGTGAAACGGCACGCAGATTAGCGCAAGCGTTTTTGACGTTGGATGTTCTCCGTCAGGCGAGCTTAGATGATCTCTTGGCGATCCAGGATGTTGGAGAGATTGTGGCAGAGGCGATTCTGACGTTTTTTGCGGACAAGGAAAACCAAAATCTATTGAACACATTTAGAGAACATGGGGGAGTGATTGGGGCGGCAAAGGGTGCTACAACAGGAAAACTCACAGGTAAGACGTTTGTCTTAACGGGAACGCTTGCTACCATGACACGACCCGAGGCCAAGACCGCCATTGAGCGATTGGGCGGAAACGTAACGGGATCTGTAAGTAAGGCAACCACGTTCGTTATTGCCGGTACGGAACCCGGCTCTAAGCTTGCTAAAGCACAAGCATTGGGAGTGCCTGTATTGAATGAGAATCAATTTTCGGCTATGCTGGCCTCATTGTCTACGTAAATGATTATGGATACCAAACAGTTTGAGACATTATTACAACTCGCCTCTCTCCATGTAGACGAGGACGAGCGTGCGGGATTACAGCAGGACGTGGTGAGCATTCTGTCTTATGTAGACAAATTGCAGGAGCTTCAATTGGATTCTGTTGAGTTTGTTCGCTCTGTCGTACCGGTGGAGGCGTTGAGAATAGACGAGGTAAAACCCGCAACACAGGAAGAGCAAACGTCCATTTTGCACAATTTTCCAAGTAAAACGAGCGATGGCCTTCTAGAGGCACACGCCGTCGTTGATCGAACCTAGGCTATGAAAATTGCAGAATTACGAGTGCATTTGGAAGACGGTTCCATGACCGCGCGACAGGTGATTGATAGTTATTTGGAACGGATAGAGGCACGAGACCAAACAATCGGAGCGTTTTTGGAGGTCTTTGCTGCCGATGCCCGACTGCAAGCGGATGAGATAGATTCACGTCGCGCACGCGGTGAGGTTCTTGGGCCGTTGGCTGGCATCCCCGTGGCCATTAAAGATAATATCGTTATGCAAGGGAAGACCGCTACGGGCGGATCAGCGATTTTGGAATCCTACACGTCCCCCTATGACGCAACGGTGATCGCGCGACTCAAGGCGGCAGACGCACTTTTAATCGGGCGTACGAATTTAGACGAATTTGGATGTGGCTCTTCTACAGAATCAGGGGCATTTGGGGTGACAAAGAATCCTCTGGATCTTATGCGCACGCCGGGAGGATCGTCCGGTGGATCGGCGGCGGCGGTTGCGGCCGAATTTGTACCTGTGGCATTGGGGAGTGAAACGGGTGGGTCCGTGAGACAGCCTGCTTCCCTGTGTGGCGTGGTTGGCTTTAAGCCTACGTATGGGCATGTTTCCCGTTATGGATTAATGGCTTATGCGTCCAGCTTGGATCACATTGGCACATTTGCAACGTGTGTGGAAGACGTTGCAGAGGTAATGCGTGTAATTGGCGGAAAAGATGAAAAAGACACCACGAGTACAGAGGCAGACCTTGTATTTCCGGAATTTTCGGAGGACGTACGTGGAAAGCGCATTGGCGTACCAAAGCAATTTTTTAATGATACCTTGGACCCGGAACTCGTAAAGCGTGTCCGAGATGCGATTGCCACATTTGAACAGGCTGGGGCCGTTGTAATTGAGTTGGATCTTCCGATTTTGGAATACGCGCTTGCCATGTATTACATTGTTGCGATGGCCGAGTTATCCAGTAACCTGAATCGATACGATGGGCTGCAATACGGATCCGTGGTTCCCGGATCCACCATAGTGGAGCAGGTGCGAGCAACACGCACGGCCGGTTTTGGCACGGAGGTTAAGCGACGAATCCTTATAGGGACTTATGTGTTGTCTGCGGGCCACGTGGATGCCTATTATAAAAAAGCGGTCGCTGCGCGTCAGTCACTTTGTAATGCGTTAGACGACGTATGGGAAGAGGTCGATGTCATAATGGGACCTACGAGTCCTGTAGTGGCATGGCCGCTTGGAGAGAAGATGGACGATCCCGTAACCATGTACTTGGCAGATATTTATACCGTTGTTGCCAATTTGGCAGGTATTCCGGGACTCTCTATCCCTTGTGGCACAGTGGATCATTTACCGGTTGGGTTGCAAATCATGGGGCCACGCGGGGCCGACGCGCGTGTGTTAGATATGGGTTATTGGTATCAACAACACTCCACATGCTCTTAATCGCGGTCATTGTGTTGCTTGTGGCGATCCTGACAATTGTGGGGATTGTGATTGGGTTTCAGTCGCATTTACGAGGGGTAGATGATACGCTGCGTTTGGATGCGGTGGATCGAGACGCCGTCAAAAAGAAGTTGCATCAGGTGGACACACTTCTTACAGAGGGGCATTTGCGATTGGCCGTGATTGAGGCGGATAAGCTTTTACACTTTGTTGTAAAAGAAATGCTCTATGAGGGACAGCCCATTGAGGATCACTTGGAGAGTGTCCGGGAATACGAGGAACGGTTTGCTGGAGTACCGGAGGCGGCAAGTCTTGCACAAAGGCTCCAAGAGAATGCATCTACGCCAGTAGATCCACAAGTCGCCGAGCGTTCTGTGGAGGTCTACCGTAAAGCCCTCAAGCGTTTGGGTGTTCTTGGATGATCTTCGTTCTCCCTTTTTGTTACGGCACAAGTCGCTCGGGTTGTGTTTACAAAAAGGGAC
>DOMJ01000032.1:25148-27278 GCA_003509895.1 Candidatus Uhrbacteria bacterium
AAGACTTGTCTCTACTTCCGAGTTCCTTTTTTATGCACTACCCGAGCGACCCACGACGAAACAAAAAGGAAAGAAAGAAAAATGGAGAATATCGTCAAGTTTTTTACTCAATCCTTTCCAGGCCTTATACTACACACTCTCTACCCACACTCATACGATATGCTTCCCTACATAGAACTCTCCGTTGTGCACATAGGTCCTATCCCTATACAAGTTTGGGGAACCATGGTGGCGCTTGGTATTGCTGTCGGCCTATGGGTTTCCGGTAAACGTGCAGAAAAACTCGGATTAGACAAAAAGCTCGTCTACGATTTGGGCACCTATGCCATAATCGCCGCCATGGTAGGCGCGCGCGTGGTCCATTCGTTTGTGTACGAGTTGAGCGCGACCCTGCAAGATCCTTTCGAATTTTTCCGTGTTTGGCACGGAGGCTTTTCTGTGATGGGTGGATTTATTGGAGCCTGTGTCGTGAGCTATTGGTATTTGAAAAAAAGACATGTGGACGTGTGGCGTTATGCCGATGCAACCATTTTTGGATTACCTGTGGGATTAGGCATTGGGAGGATTGGATGCTTCTTGATTCACGATCATCCCGGTACGGCCTCTGATTTTATTCTCGCGGTGCAATATCCGGATGGCGTTGAAAGACACGACCACGGACTGTATTTATCTCTCAACGGCTTTGCTCTCGCATTGGTTTTTTGGTGGATGAGTCAACGCAAGTTGCCAACGGGTGCTTATTTGGCTGTCTTTGGTGTGTGGTATGGCCTTGTTCGTTTTTGGTTGGATTTTTATCGAGTGATTGATACACGCTATTTTTGGCTCACGCCTGCGCAATATGTTTCCGTGGTAATGGTAGGGCTGGGCGCGTGGGGAATTTGGTTCGTTTTTCTGCATCGGAAGAGAAATGTGGATAAGTCCTGATCGGTTTGTGTTTTGTCTGCTTGAGCGGGTGGGAAGTCCATGATAAGATACGCTCGTAATTGATATATAAAACCTATGGAAGAAAATACACCACGAGAACAGGGGTTCCTTGAAGGACCTCCAAAAACGATGTTCGCCTTTGGCATTGCCTGTGGCATTGCCGTTTCTGCACTCCTTTTTGTCCTTGTTGGTGGTACGGGTGGAGCCGGGATTCTTGCCGGATCCGGCAGCGCACGCGTGGTAGATGCGGCCCCTGTTGTACAGCCTACAAATAATGCGGCAGCCCCAGCAGCAGCACCGGTTCCCGAGGTAACAAAGGATGATTGGATTCGCGGAGATATTGGTAAGGCAAAAGTTGTGATGATCGAGTATTCCGACTATGAGTGTCCTTTCTGCAGTCGTCACCATCCAACTCTCCAAGCATTAATGGACGAGTTTGGAGACGATGTTGCCTGGGTTTACAGGCACTTCCCATTAACAAGCATTCATCAACAAGCAATGCCTGCAGCGATTGCCGCGGAATGTGCGGGGGACCTTGGTGGAAATGATGCATTCTGGGAGATGTCCGATGCGCTCTTTGAGAATCAAACAAATCTGAGCCAGGCAACTTACGAGAAGCTCGCGGCCGATATTGGTCTCAATGCCGGCAAGTTTGCGTCGTGTCTCACGTCTGGCGACTTTGTTGATCGCATTAACCAGCAACAGAGCACGGGAGCATCTGCCGGTGTAACGGGAACACCGGGAACATTTATCAATGGCCAGTTGATTCCGGGAGCTGTCCCTATTGATCAGGTCCGTTCCATTGTTCAATCATTGTTGTAAAAAGAAAAATCACCTCGCAAGGGGTGGTTTTTTTGTACACGCTGTCTCCCAAGAGGAAATACTCATTCCTGTTTATAGAGCGTTGTGAGAAGGCATATGTATGACCAGGATCTCTATGTATAAGCAGTACATACATAAAGGCAAAGCACATAAACCTTGTGCAAGGTGAATATTTTTGCTACGTTTGCGTTGCAACTTCAACCGTAAGGGGAAGTGATGAGGAAAGTCATTCTGACGATCAAGACGTGCAGTAAGATCATCTGTTGAGCCTACGTAGTAACTCTTATCTGCACATTCAAGAATGTAGACAACGTATTCAAAATTCATAGGTAGGCCCTTCGACTCACTACGTTCGTTCAGGACATTCGAACTTTGTTTAATACA
>DOMJ01000015.1:0-2644 GCA_003509895.1 Candidatus Uhrbacteria bacterium
CGGGTTACGACAGGCTGGATGTGATCTGATCCGGCTCTGATCGGTATACAACATACATGTACTTATACCTATACTGATCCGATCCCCATACCTCATATGCCCTATCCTTATACTATTTCCAATCCCCCTCATGCCCATGCGCACATTTATCCTTTTCCTTTATCTATGCTAAAATAGCCCCACAAAAAGGAGGCTCGAAATCCAACGCAACAAGAGAAAACGCTATGATGATCAGTTATCACGGGCTGTCATGCCTCAGTATTACAGCCAAGCCCATTAGTGGAGAGGTGACGCTTGTGACCGACCCATTTGATGCAAGTGTTGGTATTAAGCCACCAAAACTCACGGGGGACATTGTTTTTTCCAGTCAGGAAGGAGCGGTCCATGGCAATACGGCAGAGGTTGCCGGCTCACCATTCTATGCAGACTTGCCGGGCGAATATGAAGTCCAGGGCATGATGTTGGATGTGCGTGTAGCTCCTACAAAAAGTAATGCAAAAAACAAGATCCTCCGTGTGGCGGCAGGCGCTATGACACTGGGTTTTTTGGGGGGATTGGATAGACTCCTCAAGGATGAAGAGATAGAACTTCTGGAAGGTGTAGATATTCTTATTTTGCCCGTTGGGGGAAATAGTGTCATGACGGCAAAAATGGCCGCAGAAACGGTTCGTATTCTGGATCCGCGCATCATTATTCCCGTGCATGTAGCAGAGGACGGACTTAAAACAACGCTTGATCCCTTGGAGGCTTTTACAAAAGAGCTCGGACCCGTACCAACGGAGGAAACGGCAAAATATAAACTGGTTAAACGTCAGCTCCCTCAGGAAGACATGCAACTTATTTTAATCAAACGATCCTAACATGGCTCAGAGTCCTCTCTCACGGTTATCCAAAGAGGAATACGCGGCGCGACAGCGTTTGTTGCGTCTCATTCTTGTGTTCATGGGAGTGCTGCTCGTGGGATTATTGGGAGTGCAGATTTACGCGGCGCTGCCCAAAACGGCGGAGGCTATAGGAGAGGCGGTCGCACAAACAAGGGGTGTGACGGACGGATTGTCTGGTGAGACGGCGGCAATACAGGAGGGCGGGTCAGGCGTTATTGATCTGGGGTCGCAGGCGCGAGACGGGTGGATCATGCTGCTCATTAAGGAGACCGTTTTACATCAGGTGGCAGCGAGTATAGATCAGGCACAGGCGCCTCCCGTAGAGGAACGGCCGGTTGGAGAACAAGCTGAGGAAGAAATAATAACCGAGGAACCGGTGTTGACCGATACGAGTTCCGTGGAGGAACAAGCTACACAAGCAATGCAATAAGTATGGCAAAAAAGACAGAACAAGAAACGGACAAGGAGGGGTTTGAAATGGGCGGTCGCCTGGAGGATCGCTCAATTGTGACCGAAATGAAAACGGCGTACTTGGATTATGCCATGAGTGTGATTGTGTCGCGTGCGCTGCCGGATGTGAGAGATGGACTCAAGCCGGTGCATCGTCGTATTTTTTATGCGATGTGGAAGTTGGGGTTACGCGCGGGTGGGCGATACCGCAAGTCGGCGGCGGTCGTGGGAGAAGTGATGGCTAAGTACCATCCGCACGGAGACGCATCCATTTATGATGCGTTGGCTCGTATGGCGCAAGATTTTTCTATGCGCTATCCGTTGGTCCATGGTCAGGGAAACTTTGGATCGTTGGATGGCGATTCACCGGCCGCGATGCGTTACACGGAAGCAAAACTCCAGTCGCTTGCTGAGGAGTTGATGTGGGATATTGAGAAAGAGACCGTTGACTTTCAGCCCAACTACGACGGGGAACACATGGAGCCAAGGGTGTTGCCTGCCAAATTACCAAACTTATTGTTGAATGGTGTGCTGGGTATTGCCGTGGGAATGGCAACCAATATTCCTCCTCACAACTTGCGGGAAATCTGCGGAGCAATTTTGGCATTGATAGACAATAAAGATGTAACCATTGATGATTTGATGGAGCACATTAAGGGGCCAGATATGCCGTCCGGTGCCATTGCTTATGATATTCAGGCAATTAAACAGGCCTATGCAACCGGTCGTGGAGGGATCGTATTTCGCGCCCATACGGAAATTGAGGAGATGAAGAATGGCAGCTATCAGATTTTGGTAACCGATGTGCCGTTCCAAGTAAACAAGGCGAGCATGTTGGAAAAGATTGCCATGTTGGTACGGGAGAAAAAAATTGAGGGTATCCGTGATCTGCGCGATGAGTCCAACAAGGATGGCATTCGCGTGGTGATTGAACTCAAAAAAGATGCGTATCCTCGCAAGGTGCTCAATCGACTGTATCAAATGACGCAAATGCAAACCACGTTTCATGTAAACATGGTGGCGTTGGTAGACGGTGTGCAGCCACGACTCCTTAATCTAAAGGAGATGTTGGAGGAGTATATTAAGCATAGAAAGGTGATCGTGCGTCGTCGCACCGAGTTTGATTTGGCGCGAGCAAAGGACCGTGCACATATTTTGGAGGGATTGGTGATTGCGCTCACCAATATAGACAAAATTATAGAGACGATTAAAAAATCAAAAGACAAAGAGGAGGCCCGCGTAAACTTGATGAAGAAGTTTAAGCTATCGGAATTACAGGCGATTGCTATTTTGGAAATGCGCTTGCAACA
>DOMJ01000015.1:2789-3113 GCA_003509895.1 Candidatus Uhrbacteria bacterium
GAAATGCGCTTGCAACAGTTGGCAAACTTGGAACGCTTGAAAATCGAACAAGAGCTGGCGGAGAAGATGAAGTTGATCAGGGAACTAGAGGCTGTCTTAAATTCTGCGCAAAAGATTTTGGCCGTGATTCGTAAAGAAGTCGAGGAGATCAACGAGAAGTTTGGAGATGAGCGTCGAACGGAGATCGTTAAACATGGCGTAAAAGCGTTTAGTATGGAAGACGTGATTCCGGACGAGGAAACCGTTGTGATGATGACGCGCGACGGCTACATTAAGCGTATTTCTCCGGACACGTTTAAGACGCAAAAGCGAGGAGGAAAGGGT
>DOMJ01000014.1:0-7972 GCA_003509895.1 Candidatus Uhrbacteria bacterium
ACCCGGACGACCAATCCAAAAAGGTTGTTCCGCATGTGATCGAGCCTACCTTTGGTGTAGATCGTACACTGTTGGCGTTGCTTGCAAGCGCCTACACGGAAGAAGAAGTCCCAGATTCAAAGGGTGGTGTAGACACGCGCGTTGTAATGAAATTGACACCGGAAATGGCACCCTACCAGGTTGCTGTGCTACCTTTGTCTAAAAAGGACCAGCTGATTGCGCCGGCGCAAGTAATCTACAACACGTTGCTGAATACGATGCGCGTAGAGTTTGATCTTTCGGGTTCCATTGGTAAGCGGTATAGACGTCAGGATGAAATCGGAACACCTTTTTGCGTGACCGTTGATTTTGAAACGTTGGAGGACAAGGCTGTTACGGTTCGTGATCGCGATACCATGCAACAAACACGTGTGCCAATCACAGAATTAGAAGCGTATTTTTTACAGCGCTTGTCGTAATATGAAACACAGTAAACTCAATAATGGCATGAAGGCGTTCCTAGTGCCGGTAGAAGGGACGCAGGCCACCACGGTATTAGTGATGGCAAAGGTGGGATCGCGTTATGAAACTCCGGAACTAAACGGAGCCTCGCATTTTATTGAACACATGATGTTTAAAGGTTCTACGACATTGCCAACACCGGCACATGTTTCGCGTGCGCTGGATGCAATTGGCGCCGAGTTTAATGCCTACACGAGCAAGGAATACACGGGGTATTATATAAAATCTGATGCGATGCACGCACCGTTTGCAATCAAGACGTTGTATGATATGAACTTTGATTCGCTCTATCAGGAAGAAGAGATGGATCGTGAGCGGCGCGTGATTATTGAGGAGATCAACATGTATGAGGATAGCCCAACGCGGCACATTGATGAGTTGTTGGAACGCGTGATGTTTAGAGGGAGTTCTCTGGGGTGGGACATTGCCGGTACTCCTGCTACGATGCGCGTGATGGACAGAACAAGCGTGATGGCGTTTAGGGATCAACACTACACGCCGGAAAGGATGGCGATTGCGGTTGCGGGAATGATCCCGGAAAACGTAGAGGAGCTTTTGAATCAAACGTTTGGACGTGTAGAAAGTAATAAGATTTCCGATGGCTATGGAGCATTTGAGGGATTTGCTTCACACGCTGTTCCACCCATGGAAATGCAACAAAAAGCGACCGAACAAGTGCACGTTGGTCTTGGATTTCCGGGACTAAGTTACGCGGACAAGAGGAGCGATGCAATGAGATTATTGAGCACGATGTTGGGCGGTAATATGAGTTCTCGTTTATTTATGAATGTTCGAGAAAAGGGAGGTCTGGCCTATAGAATCAACTGTTACCACAGCGCCTATGAGGATACGGGTATTACGGCAATTTTGTCAGGACTCGATAAAACACGCTTATCGGAGGCTATGGACCGTATCTTTGAAGAGATCAAAGACCTGACAGACAACGGCCCAACCGATGAGGAGATGGATCGCACCAAGGCTTATTTGCGCGGGCGTATTTTGTTAAGTATTGAGGATTCATCCGAACGTGCCGAGTGGTATGCGCGTCAGGCGCTGTTTAATGAGGCGGTACCGTCTCCCGAGGAACGGATCGAGGCGCTGCAGAAAGTCACCAAGGAACAAGTCCAGCAGCTCGCAAAAGAAATTTTTGATAGATCCAAGATGACTATGTCCTATATTGGACCCGAGACAGATCCAGACGCGATCCGCGCAACACTTCCGTCTTAACTGTGTGTGATTGGAGATTTGTGTCCCTGCTAACTCACCCTCTTCTTTCTATGAAAACCATCATTGCCAATTGGAAAATGGAATTAGGTGTTCGCGAATCCGTTGCGCTTGCACGTGGTGTTTTGCGTGGATTGCGTGGGATGCAAGATGTACCAAACATTTTAGTCGCACCGACGTTTCCGGCGCTGTTTGAGGTGTCCAAGGTGTTAGGGCGGTCTCGCGTGCAATTGGCGGCGCAAACCGTGCACACAGAGGAGCAGGGTGCCTACACCGGAAGCGTGTCGGCAAAAGTGCTTAAGGAAGTGGGCGTACAGGCGGTGATTTTGGGACATTCAGAAACGCGCGCGATGGGGGAGACGGACGAAGACGTTCATCAAAAAGTCGACCTGGCATTGCGCCATGGATTGCATGTGATTGTGGCGGTGGGCGAGTCGATGGCCACGCGTGAGGCGGGCGAGACGGAAGGGTTTATCCATGATCAAATCAAAACGATTTTTACGGGTATTCACCCTACAAAACGGCACACCATTTACGTCGCTTACGAGCCTTTGTGGGCCATTGGCAGCGGAAAAGTCCCTTCGATTCAAGACGTTTCCTCTGTGCATACGGCGATCAAACAACAGCTTGACGAGCTTGACATTTTAGACGTTTCGGTGCTGTATGGAGGAAGCGTCATACCAGAAAATGCGTATGAGTTCTTAAACCACTCATCCGTAGATGGGGTATTGGTAGGAGGTGCGAGCGTTCGCATAAAATCGTTAATGGAGTTGATTCACCTTGCTTCTGAATTATCCTGAATATGTTTTGGTGGTTATTACCGGTATTGTTTCTTGCTCTGTCTCTTGCTGTGCTTGCATGGTTTATTGTGCGTTATTACAATAAACTGATCGTGTTAGATGTGTCTTCTGATCCGGAACGAGAAAAACGCCGTAAAAAACGCGCGCTTTTTGTGCAACGATTGGAACGTATTGGCGGCGAACGAGCGGTAAAGGCGGGAAAGGCGGCATTCACGGTTACGCGTGAAGGAAAAGGATTAATAAAAAAGTTGTATAGACACGCACAGGCGATGGAGCGCCATTACAAGCGGTTGCAAAAAGAGTCGTCCGGTGATGTGGCCGGCACATTGGAGATGCGTCATCACCTGAAGGAAGAAGCGGAGGAGTTGATAGAGAAGCAGTCGTACGCCGCTGCCGAGCAACGATTGATTGAGTTATTGAGTTTAGATGCAAAAAACGCAGAGGTCTACGAACTGTTGGGAAAGGTCTATGTGGATATGAAGCAATTTGATCAGGCACGACAAACATTTGAATACGCATCGGCCTTGGCCCCGGAGGACGCAAGCATTTTAACGTCGCTTGGAGAAGTGGCCATGCGTGCGAGCGAAACGCAAAAAGCGGTGGAATACTTTGAGAAAGCGGTGGATTTGCGACCGAATAATCCTAAATACCTTGATTTTTTGATTGATGCGAGTATACTTGCCGGCGATCGAAAGCGAGCAATTAAGGGGCTCAAATTGCTCAAACGAGTGAATCCTGAGAATAACAAGATTGAGGAGTTTCAGGACCGCATTTATAGTCTTCCGTTGTAGAAGACTCGGCCTGCCGCGATAGCTCAGCTGGTAGAGCGCATCCATGGTAAGGATGAGGTCTCGGGTTCGATTCCCGATCGTGGCTCCATGAGAAAAACTAGCTGAAAGGCTGGTTTTTTTGTTGTGCTGCGGATGTGGAAAAGAGGAAGGAAGAACGGTGAGAGAACAAACAACATACGATGTGGATACGTGTGCCTGTCCCCTTTATCCACAGGAGTGATATCAACCCTATGTCAGCTTTTGCTGCAAGACTCGTATCCTGTTACTATCTTAAAACATATGATTACAGAACCAATACAATTTGGAGAAACAATAAACAACCCGCTCGAACGGGTCTCTGTTTATGGCGTAATACTAAATGATGAGGGCAAGATTCTCGTTGTAGACGTAAACGAAACATTTCATCTTCCAGGTGGGGGAATTGACGATAGTGAGGAAGAGAAGGCGGCCTTGGAGCGAGAGACGTTGGAAGAGACGGGTTACTCCATCTCTGGTATCAAATTGATCGGTAAAGCGAATCAGTATCTTCCCAAAGCGTCGCTTGGACCTATGAACAAGCTCGGTACGTTTTACTCAGCCGTTGCAGGTTCTCAGGATAGCTCAAGGCGTGTAGAGGTGGATCACGAACCAGGTTGGATGAGTTTTGACGAGATTATGAAAGCACCGATGGCGGAGTTTCAGAAATGGGCGATTGATCAGGTATTTGAACGGGATTTACGTGGCTATATTGGAAAAACGGTAACAGTTGTCATGGACAGACAACTGGGGACAAAGCATCCAAGATACGACTTCATCTATCCTATTAATTACGGATACCTTCCAAATACCGTATCGGGAGACGGGAAGGAGATAGATGCGTACGTACTGGGAATCGATGTTCCTTTGGAAGAATTTGAAGGAACGTGTATCGCGGTGATTCATAGATTGAATGATAACAAAGATAAACTCGTTGTTGTATTGGAAGGAAAGACGATGACGGACGATCAGATAATGGAGTCGGTAGAGTTCCAAGAGAAGTGGTTTAATTCATCGGTTTTGCGGTAAGGTTACGTGTGCCTGCCCCCTTTATCCACAAAGGAAATTGATATACTGTAACCCTATGTACAACGCCTATATTCTTGAACGGACAATGGATGAATATAACAGCCTAAAGACGGAATTGTCTCAGGCGGAGTTTGTGTTGGAAAAGGAGAAAGACGATGAGGACATTATGGTAATGGTAGATTATGGTCGTGTTGATGCGTTTGCAGACATTGTTCAAAAACATCTGAACGAGCCGTTTAACTACGTAGACTGTCAGTTTCCAGAACAGGGGCTCACGGTTCTTATCTTTTTAAACAAGATGGTAACGATTGATAATGAGCAAACAAATCAAAAGGTTAAGCAATGGGCTCTCTCCATCGGTCTTTCGGAAAAAGAGGCCGATTGGCCAACAAGTTACTCATATGGCGCATAAAATCGTACGCAGAAAGTATCTGAGGCGATTGTTGATAGTCGCCGTCGCGGGATGTTTGTTGTTGGGTGCAACGCTGTTGTTTGTAGAATCTGCCGTGCAACGCAATGCGCAAGGCAAACTCTATAACGACGTTGCATCTACTCCACACAAAAAGGTCGCTTTGTTGCTGGGATCAAGTAAATATGTTGCAGATGGGAGAGAAAATCTTTTTTATAACTATCGCATCAACGCCGCGGTAGAACTTTTTCACGCGGGGAAAGTGGAATACGTCCTTATTAGTGGAGACAACGGAACGGCGGAATATTCGGAACCGGAAATGATGCAGACGGATCTGATTGTTGCCGGGATTCCAAAGGAGCGTATCTACCTTGATTACGCGGGATTTAGAACCTGGGATTCTGTGGTGCGTGCGCATAAGGTTTTTTTAGAAAATGATTTTGTGATTGTCTCGCAGAGGTTTCATAACGAGCGCGCATTGCTTATTGCAAACAAAAACGGCATTGCCGCGATTGCTTTTAATGCACAAGATGTTCCGATTGCTCGTAGTCCTCGTATTTGGCTGCGTGAGCGTTTGGCGCGTGTAGATGTGTTTGTAGATGTTTTTTTTCACACCCAACCAAAATTCCTTGGGGAAACGATTGTGATTGGTGGGGAATAGATACGTTGTTTTAGAGGGTCTTTGAATCAGCCTTATTTTTTGTTTACACGCGGTTGTATTGACGCAAACCAAAATACGTGGTAGCTTTTTACCGTCTCGCAAATGAGCCAGACATGGGAGAGGCACACATGAAGTGGTTCTGGAGGAGCGTAATTTTGCTGATAGCTCTTCTGACTGTTGGCATAAGTGCCTATGTGGGGGGAGAAGTTTGGGTACAGCACGCCCGCACGCGGGAGTTTGACAGACTCATTCGCGAGCGGCAGGAGCTCCGGGAAAAATCGGCGGCACAGGCGGCTCAAGCCTACGTGCCAGATGATTCCGCGCAGCCGTAACGGATAGTAACGTCATGGCCCTTGCACCAAACACGTGTGAGGGCCTCTGTCTTTATGAGAGAACAGGACCTGTTCTTGATGGTCAAAGAAAAGAGCGCTATAACGTTTGCGAATGGAGGGCACTGTGCCTGCATTGAGAGAAGATTTAACTCGAGCATTACGTAAGGTTCGCCGGTACTCCACCAACTGGGCAGTGGTAGAGATAACGGATGACTGCAGACGGTCCAAGGACGTCCCCAAGTTCTTGGTGTACGATCGGACAGAGGGTATTCTGTGGGTGGGGTTTACAACGGGGCCGTTTACGCCCCACGACACGCTCCACCTCTTTAGTGTGGAGCACCTGGACGGCATCGACGGTCGCAGGTGGCGCATTCAGGGGGTGACGGATGAGTATCAGGAGTGGCTGATGGTTACAGGACTCTCTTCCATGGAGCTGGCCGACCTGATCTTCTCGTGCGCCGAGTTGGCGTCGCACGCCGCCTAGCACAACCGGCTCCACACGTTCGCGCCCGCTCCCGGCGGGCGCTTCATTTTGCTATACTGGGTGCACTATGAATCTGTACCATCATTATCACGCTATACGTCAACACCGAATCATTAACTCGGACTTTCATCTATTTGAACTTTCCGTCTGGATTCATGTTTTTGGACGCGCGCTTATTTCTGTTTTTATTCCCATCTTTCTTTTACAGCTTGGTTACAGCACGGGAAACATCATGACCTATTATTTTCTTTACTGTTTGTTTGATCTCCCACTCAATTTTGTTGCCAGGTGGAGTACAAGACGTTTGGGCGCACGCTTAACGATTGCCGTGAGTACAGCGGCAACGATTCTCTTTTTATTCATCCTGCTTGGCATGAGTACAAATCATTGGCCACTCCTCATTGCGCTCGCGTTATCGGCTGCCGTCTATGACGCACTGTATTGGGTCGCACACATTTTCCTTTTTATGGAAAGTAGTAAGAAACGCGGCAGGATGTCCAGAGACACGAGTTCGCTCAGTATTATACGACAATTTGGCGGACTCCTTGCACCTGCATTTGGTGCAGTCGTTCTTATTTTTTTACATCAGCAGATGTTGATTATTCTCAGTGTTGCTATTTTGGCGGCATCCGTCGTTCCGCTTTTCATGGCAAAGAACCTGCCAGACAAACCTTCTACGCCACAACGGTCTTTAAAGCAATTTTTTTCTCGTAAGGCGGATTTACGAGAGTATGTGATTATGAGTTTATATGGGGTAGATGGTGCCGTGGAGGATATTATATGGCCGATCTTTATTTTTTCCTTGTTTGCCTCTATCCAATCCGTGGCGATTATTCCTCTTACTGCTTCTGTGACTACCATTATCTTTACCTACTTTGCCGGCCGTATAAGTGAGCACTATCGGTTAAAAGCGATGACAATTGGTGGTCTTATGATTGCTTTTATTTGGATATCGCGTCTGCTTATTGAGGTACCTTTGTATTATTATGGCAGTGTTTTCTTGACTGGATTGTTTGCGGTGCTGATTTTGATTCCGATGGACAGTACTATTTATGAACGCGCAGAAAAAACAGACGCTCTTTCCGCATCCATGTATCGTAATTTTTTTAACATGGTGTCACAGACACTCTTATTTGGAGTCCTTGCTTTACTCACCAATGTGTTTCAAATAAGCTTCCTGCTTGCTGCAACGAGCGCCTTATTGATTGCGGTGATAGCGATGTTTGTTGGTGGCGCAAATCAAACCTCGCGTTCTCGCAAGGCCGTTGTTTAATGTGGCGTTCTAAACGCATTTGTGATAGCCTTTTCCTATGCGAAGGCGGGTAAACAAACAAATGGCACTGAGCTTGATTCTTGGAATGAGCGTTTTTTTGTTGAGTTTATTGCCTGTACCGCACACGGTAATGGCCGCACACACGGATGTGGGAGAGATGAGGCATATATCCGTTATGGAGGCATCGGTCTGTTATCAGGGTTGTGTGGATCCAACACCGTGTTTTGATCACTGTTTGCAACAGGCCGCTTTGTATCAAAGAGAAGCCGTGGCCGTTCTGTGGAGCGCCGTAAAGGTTATTCAACCTCTGCCACCTGCGCGAGTGGTCTCCTTTTTGACCCACAAACCTCTCTATCGGCACATTTTACGCAGCCAAGACCCGTGGGGACACAGACACCTTTCCACCCAGGCACGAGAATAAAAAAGACGCTTACTTAAAGTGAAAACGATTTT
>DOMJ01000014.1:8047-8547 GCA_003509895.1 Candidatus Uhrbacteria bacterium
GTAAAGTGAAAACGATTTTTTATTCTTTTTATTTCTTTATGGCTCAACAACAGTTTTCTGTAAAGGGGACGCACTGTAAAAGTTGCGAAGTCGTGATTGAACGGGAACTTATCCAACAACCTCTTATTGTAACGGTGGATGTTTCACACAACAAACAGACGATTACGATAGAAACCGAGGGGGATAAGGAATTTTCCTACGGAGAGTTAAACGCTCTTTTGCAGGCGTATGACTATACGATTTGTGGGACACAACAGGGCCTCACTCCAAAGCCACGTATACAGTGGCAGCGTGTAGGGGCGGCTGTGGTGTTGGCGATTGGTTTGTATTTGATTCTGGACGCGATCGGCTTACTGCGCGTGAGTCCCTCGTCTGCGCAACCTTCCAGTTTGTTTGGTATTTTGGCAATTGGGCTGATTGCCTCCGTATCTTCTTGTACGGCGGCGGTTGGCGGGGTGGTGGGTGCCGTGTCTAGCGCAGTGGCAAAAAAGCAATAGAGA
>DOMJ01000055.1:0-3039 GCA_003509895.1 Candidatus Uhrbacteria bacterium
AGACTTGTCTCTACTTCCGAGTCACTTTTTTAAACACAACCCGAGCTAAATCTCCCATCTTCTACGCAGCGCATCGCCAAGTGTAACCTCATCGGCAAATTCCAAATCAGATCCAACGGGCAATCCACGTGCGAGACGTGTGAGTCGTAACTGTTTTTCCTTTAAAATTTTGGAAAGATACATAATGGTTGACTCGCCCTCAATATCCGGATTAAAGGCAAGAACCAACTCCGTAACAGCCGGTTCATCGGCAAGGCGCATAATGAGCGAGGCAATTTCCAATGTATCAGGCGTGATTCCCTCAATGGGCGAGAGGGTTCCGCCAAGCACATGATAGCGGCCTTGGAATCCGGCCGCGTCTATGGTGCCAATGTCCCTTGGTTGAGAAACAACGCAGATAACCGTTTTGTCGCGTCGTGGATCCAAACAGGTCTCGCAGATTTCCGCAGTTGTGTAGGTTTTACAAATCGCACAGGACTGAATGGACGATTGAAGCTCCTGCAGAGCACGAATCATGGATTCAATGGTTCCTTTTGGTTGCTTCAATAAGTAAAACACAAAACGGAGCGCGGTTTTAGGCCCCACTCCGGGTAAATAGGTGAACGCATCCACCACGATTTGAATTGGTTTTGGGTACGCGCGCATTACATGCCAAATTGACTGAGGTCTGGAAGGCCGCCTGTCTCTTGCATGACTTTTTGTACTAACTTCTGAATGTCTTTGACAGCTTCACCGAACGCAATTTTTATATTCTTTTCTATGTCGGATCGCTCCATTTCTTCCGGAATGGAAACGCGCAAAAGTTCTTGCTTACCGTTGATTGTAATCTCAAGACCGCGCGACGTGCCTGTGGCCGAGACCGCCTCTAGCGCTTTTTCTAACACTTTTGCCTGAGAACGAATGTCTTTTAGCGCTTTTATTTTGTTGAACATACATTGAGAATAGTAAGGATAAGGGGGATAAACACATAGATCCTACCGTAGACACCGATCGTGGGCAAGCGCTTAGCGAGAGCGGGGGAGAGGAGGCATTGCCACGGGTTTTGCGGCCGGAGCCAGAGGGGGCTCTACACGACGTTCCAGGTTTTTAAAGTTAGCACGCGTTGCATCAAAGAACAGTTTTACAACACCGGTTGGGCCGTTACGGTGCTTGGCAATATGGACTTCCGCGATACTTTTTTCTTCGGGCGACAGCTCGTCCGGTTGGTAATTTTTATCCGCAGCTTTTCGGTAGATGAACATAACCACGTCAGCATCTTGTTCGATGGATCCGGATTCTCGCAGGTGCGATAACTTTGGAATAGCGGGCTTGCTCATTTCCACGGTACGCGAGAGCTGGGACAGCGCAATAATTGGGATTTCCAACTCGCGAGCGATTTGTTTGAGTCCGCGGGAAATCTCGGCAACCTCCTGCACACGATTTTCCTTAGATCCTCGTGATTCCATGAGTTGCAAGTAGTCAATAATCACCATGCCAAGGCCATGCTCTGATTTAAGTCGGCGACACTTGGCACGAATTTCCATAATGTTTGCTGATGCCGAGTCGTCGATGTAAAGAGGCGCTTCAGACAGCACACCAAGCGCTTGTCCAATGCGGGGAAAATCATCATCGCGATCGGAGAGTTTGCCTGTGCGCAGTTTCCACAGATCAATATCGGCCTCGGCGCAAATAAGCCGATCCACCAGTTGCTCCTTACTCATTTCCAGACTAAATAATCCTACGGGAATTTTATGTTTAACGGACGCATGTCTGGCCAGAGAGAGTGCAAAGGCGGTCTTTCCCACGGATGGTCGCGCAGCAAGAATCACCAGGTCGGCTTTTTGAAATCCGGCAAGCAGGTTGTCTAACGCCACATACCCGGACGGAACACCTCGTAACTTGCCGCGCTCTTTATGAAGGGTGTCAATGCGTTCAAATGCATCGGCCAGAATGGTGCGAATGTGTGTAAAAGACTGTTTGAGATGAGTCGTTGCCACGGCAAACATGGTGGTCTCCGCTTGGTCCAACACGCTTGCAATGTCATCTGTTGTTTCATCAAATCCAAGTTGAGAAATTTTGGAGGCAGCCGAAATCAGCCGTCGCAAGGTCGCTTTTTTTTGAATAATGTCTCCGTAGTGCACCACATTGCTTGCGGTCGGCACAATATTGGTAAGTTCGGCGAGGTAGGAGCGTCCGCCAAGGTTTGCAAGGCTGCCCATTTCATCCAAACGGTTTCCAAGGGAGAGAAGATCAATAGGCTCGTGCTTTGCATAAAGATCTATCATGCCCATGTAGATCTTTCGATGCTTTTCAAAATAAAACTGATCCGGGTCTATGTGATCCGCTACTTTGACAATTGCCTCCGGGTCTATAAGGAGTGCTCCTAAGAAGGATTGCTCGGCCTCCTCATTATGAGGGGGAATTTTGTTGACTTCGTTTGCCATACCCCAAGATCTTACCGTATAGACAGGCGTGGGGCAATCACGGATCTAAACAGCTTGTGCGCAGGGTTGTCCACATAGTGCAAAAAGAAGGATTGACGATACACAAGAGGATTCTGCTATACTAAATTTCTATGCAACAATGGCTACAAAATATTGCGTTTCACAAGCTGACGACCGTTCAACTTCGTTGGGTATTGAGGGGGCTACTCGTTGTAACAGCGATTGATTGGCTTATGCCGGATATGCTCCCGTTTGTAGATGAGATTGGATTAGCATGGCTCACATATGAAGCGTGGAAAGCGCTCAAGTCGCGCAAGAATGCGTCGCGAGATGTAAAGGGCGAGGAGATTTAATCCCTCCCTTTTTGTTTCGTCAAAAAGGAAACAAAAACCATGTGTCCTACTCCCTGCAGTAAGACTCTCGTCAACTCTCCGTGTCGCTGCAGGAGTGTGTCAACGTTTACGATGTGAAACAAATTTTACGTTGGCGGCACGGCCTGCGCTCTATGGGAAGGCTACGTTTATGCCGCAGTCTTTACGGCGTACTCGTAATGGACACCGGAGGAAACTCACGAGATTGCTTCAGATATAGGCTAGGGAGCGAAGGGTTGTGTTTA
>DOMJ01000055.1:3186-18241 GCA_003509895.1 Candidatus Uhrbacteria bacterium
TACTTCCGAGTCCCTTTTTTAAATATAACCCGAGCGACCTTTGCCGAAACAAAAAGGAAAGAAAGAAAAATAAAAAATAAAGTGATTATTTTTACTCTTCAAACAGGTGTGTTTTACCGTATTCGTCAGACTCTTACGTTAAAACGCACATGTTCTCGGGTTACGACAGGCTGGATGTGCTATAATCCAACCATTCAGGAGTGAAAACAAACATGTTCCATTTATCTGCCGCTAGGAGGGCACAATTGAGTGCCGGTGAATCGCTTGTAGGCGCCATGATCGGTGTTGGCGTTTTTGGTCTACCGTTTGCCTTTGTAAGATCAGGTTTTTTTGTTGGAATGACTTATCTCGTTGTGTTGGGCTTTGTGACCATGACGCTTCAAATGATGATGGCAGAGGTGGCACTTCAGACAAAGGGTCGCCATCGGATTGCCGGTTATGTGCAGCATTACTTTGGAAGGCGTTGGGGGTTTCTCTCGGCTTTTGTAACCATAGCTATGGCATGGGGTGCCATTGTGGCCTATGTGCTTGTTGGTTCGCAGTTCCTGCATGCGCTTTTATTCCCAATTATCGGAGGAGATGTTGCGTTGTATCAAGCGGGGTTTTTAGTTGCCGGTTTTTTGGTAGCCTTGCGTGGACTTAAACTCGTTGCAAAAGCCGAGATGTACTTGGTAGGAGCACTACTGGTTGCCTTAGTTGTGATTATTGTTCGTGGCCTGTTTGAAATAGACACATCAAAGCTCGTGACGCAAGACGGATTTGATCTATTCCTACCGTACGGTGTTGTTCTGTTCTCGTTGGGTGGAATGACCGTTATCCCGGAAATTAAAGACATGCTTGGTCGCTATCAATCGTCCATGCGCGTGGTGATTCCGTGGAGCGTAATCCTTGTGGTTATCTTGTACGGCTTGTTTGTAACAGCGGTTGTAGGCGTAACAGGTGGGGCAACAACTGAGGCTGCCATTGCGGGTCTTGGATCAGTTTTAGGCACATGGGTGCTTGTGGTCGGGTCCCTTTTTGGATTTTTTGCGGTGATCACGAGTTTCCTGATTCAGGCAATCTCCGTACAAGATTTGCTTGAGTATGATTATAACTTTACACGCCTCTTTGCCTGGTTTGCCACATTGAGTATTCCAACAATCGCCATGATCGCCGGCGCTCGTGATTTTATTGAGGTAATGAGCTTTACCGGTGGCGTATTTGGGGGGCTTATTGGTATTATTGCCGTTGCTCTCTATATACGAGTCCGTAATCGTTTCTGCCTAAAATCAAATAGCTGTTTTTCCATTCCAAATTGGTTTTGTTGGTTGATCCTTGTCCTGTTTTTACTGGGAGCCATAATAGAAATCTACTTTTCTTTTGCACGTTAGTATGAGGCCATTAAGATTTATTTTCTTCTTTATCGCGTACTATCTTCTGGGTCTTTCCATGGTGTACTTTTTTGTGTTTTCTGCGCACTACCTGCAACAGGGAAACGTGATCTTTGGTGGACTCGTTTCCTCTATTCTCCTTACACTTCTGTTTAGTTGGCTCTATTTTCGTGGTGTACCGGCGCTTTCTTGGTGTCAGCGAAGTGAGGTGATTGGGGTTTGGTTTGGGCTCGTGTTTTTGTTGGATATTGCGACGCTGATCTTTGTATCGGGCGGCTCTTTTTCTCAGCTTTCGTTATTCTCGCTCTGGTCATACGCATTACAGATTCTCACGTTGTTTGTTGCGGCGTACCTCACATCCGGTGGAGATCATCCGCGTTTATCAAGCCCGAACCTTGCGTTGAATCAAAATAAAGACGCCTCTTAAGAGACGTCTTTTTGTAATGTGTGGCAGGTGAGCACATTTTTTAATAGCAGTGCCACCGTTACGGGACCCACACCCCCCGGAACACGTGTGCGCCAGGAGGCTACCGTGTCGCAGTCGGGATGGACGTCGCCCAGAATTTCCTCTCCCTGTTTTGTAATACCGATATCAATCAGGATCGCCTCTTCTTTGATCATGTTTGGCGTGAGCCAGTGAGGTCGTCCAATAGCAATAATCACAATGTCGCTTTGTTTGAGTTCGGCCAAAACATCGGAATCGTCCGGGACAGCTGCGGCACTGATTACGCCATGTTCTGCCAAGACGTGGGCGATCGGCGTGGCAAAAACATCCGGCGTATTAGCTATAATCAACGCTCGTTTTCCCTCTAAAGGTTCACGTGTAGAGAGCAGCAGCACTTCCACAACCTGTGCCATGACCGGCGTGAGAGGACTCTGTTCTTGAAAGCCATCCGCGTCTTTTTTTGGATCAATTGTTGCAATAACGAGGCGTGTGTCAATCTGTATCGGCAAGGGTAATTGTACGAGAATCCCGTTTATGTGCGGATCATTGTTGAGTGTTTGAATCAGCGACACAAGCTGCTCCGTTGTCGTGTTTTCTGCAAATTCGTGTACGTCAAAACGCATACCTATTTTATCGGCCGCATGCTGTTTCAGTTTTACATACGTTTGAGACGCGGGGTCGCTCCCAACAAGAATGGCCGCCATACCAACATCAATTCCCTCGGATAAAATCTTTTTACCGAGTTCGTGACGAATTTCTTTTGCGATTTTACGTCCGTTGATTATCTGTCCCATAGAGGAAAGGGTGAGGCAAACTGTAGGACCTCTTGTTTAATTGCGGTAAGTTCGTCCGAATCTTCTCGATGTGTGATGGCACGATCAATAAAGTCTGCCACACGCTTCATTTCCGGCTCCTTCATTCCGCGCGTGGTGAGTGCGGGAGTGCCGAGGCGAATACCGGATGGGTCCATTGGGGAGCGAGGGTCGTCCGGGATCACGTTTTTGTTGACCGTTATACCGGCGGCGTCTAAAGCGAGTTGTGCCTCTTTACCGGAGAGACCTTTGTTTGTGAGATCAAGGAGCAGTAAGTGATTTTCTGTGTGACCAAAACAGATGGTGTATCCACGTTGCGCTAATCCTGCTTCCAGTGTTTTGGCATTTTTGAGGATTTGTTCCGCGTATGTTGTAAAGCTTGTATGAAGGGCTTCTTCCAGTGCAACAGCTATACCAGCGATGTTGTTCATGTGTGGACCACCCTGCAATCCGGGAAAGACGGCTTTGTCTATGGTTGCCGCATGCTTTTCTTTGCAGAGAATCATCGCGCCACGTGGACCACGAAGTGTTTTATGCGTGGTTGTCATAACAACATCAAACAAGGGAATGGGATTATTGAGCAGACCTGTTGTCACCATTGCGGCATAGTGGGAGATGTCTGCCATGGTGAGGGCACCAATACGATCCGCAATCTGTTGAATGCGTGCGTAATCAATGTCGCGCGAGTAGGAGCTGTACCCTACAAGAATCAATTTTGGATGGTGCTCGGTTGCGAGTTGTTCCAGCTCGTTATAGTCTATTTCTCCCGTTTGCGTTGTTTTGTAACGAATAAAGTTCCACATTTTTGCGGAAAACGTTACCGGGTGGCCGTGTGTCAAATGCCCGCCGTGGCTTAGGTCCATACCAAGAACGGTGTCGCCGGGCTCCAAAAGTGCAGAATAAATAGCGAGGTTGGCAGGGGCTCCCGAGAGGGGTTGAACGTTTACGTGTTCGGCTCCAAACAAGGCTTTTGCACGATCAATGGCAAGCTGCTCAATTTGATCAACAACAGAACAACCACCGTAATAACGGCGGCCGGGGTAGCCTTCTGCGTATTTGTTGGTTGCCACCGAACCCAGTGCCTGAAGTACGTCGTCTGAGACAAAGTTTTCCGATGGAATAAGCTCCAAACCATTGCGTTGTCGGAGCTCTTCTTCTTTAAGGAGTTGTTGGATGGGATTGGTCATGGGACGAAGCATATCCTGTACAAGTGCTTTTTTCAAGAAAACAAGTGTGCTGTTTTTTGTCGGTCTTGTTAACCCTTGGACGAGTTGGCCTTAAATGGGCTAGAATAGAGGTATGAAAACGTATAAACGAGTGCATTTTGTTGGTATTGGAGGGATTGGCATGAGTGCAATGGCCAAACTACTTAAGCTACGCGGCACCTACGTCTCCGGTTCGGACGTGCAGGATTCGCAGATAATTAAGGAATTGCGGCATATGAGTATTCAGATTGGTATTGGAAGCCGACCGGAACTCATTGGAAAAGACGTTGAACTCATTGTGTATTCAAGCGCCGTCCCGTTGGATGATGAAGAACGCATCCGTGGTAGACACCTTGACATCCCGGAAATTACTTATAACGAGTTCCTTGGAGAGGTGAGTCGGGGCTCTACCTTACTCGCCGTTACGGGTACCCACGGTAAATCAACAACCACCGCTTTGCTGGGGCATATCCTCGCAGTGGCCGGGTTAGACCCGACGGTTGTTGTGGGATCAAAAGTAACCTCATTCCCACAGGGCAACCTTCGCGTCGGGGCAAGTGATATTTTTGTGGCCGAGGCGTGTGAGCATATGGCACACATGTTGCATTTGGATCCGCAGACAATCGTTTTGACCAATATCGAATTTGATCACCCAGATTTTTACGGGTCGGTGGAGGATGTGCGTGCGGCAATGAAGCAATTTGTAGAAAAGTTACCATTGGGGGGAACACTTGTATGGAACGCCGATGACGTACAGTCACAAAAATTGATCAAAGAGCTTTCCATTTCTCGGTCAGATCTTGTGCTGTTGCCCTTTGGTCAAGATGCAGAGGCGCATGCGATGGTAGAACAAGCGCCGGGTGTGCAACACATTCACCTCTACAAAGATGATGCAAAGGTGTTTGAAGCCGATCTGCGTTTGCCTGGTGTCTATAACGCAACAAATGCCATGATGGCGGCCCTTGCGGCTTCAACGCTGCACGTGCGAGGCGATAAAATGAAACAGGCGTTGGAATCGTTCCCTGGGCTTTGGCGCAGATTTGAACATCTCGGACTGTGGAAGGGAGCCGACGTGTATTCCGACTATGGTCATCATCCAACGGCGGTAACCAGCTTATTGGAGGGCGTAAAAACGTTCTTGCCTGGTAAGCGGATTGTGCTTTGTTTCCAACCCCATCAACACGCCCGAACGCGTGGATTGTTTGCTGAGTTTGTGGGAAGCATGGAAGGCGCGGACGTGGTGATCTTGCAAGAGATTTATGATGTCGCCGGTCGTAATGAGCAGGATCATGCCACGTCGAGTGTTGAGTTGGTGGAAGCGATCGACGCCGCCGATGCAAAACGGGGCGTGGAGCGGCAGGTGGTTTATGCAAAGGATGCCGAGGCGGTAACGTTTCAATTAGAAAAGATTGTTCGTCCCGGAGACGTTTTGTTGATGGTCGGCGCTGGCGCCATTGATGATATTGCTCGATCTCTCATCCAATAATATGACCAAACAATCAATCAAAAACCTCAGCGCGAACCGTTGGCTCACGTGGATGCCCGCAATTGGGCTGGTTATTGTTACTCTTGCCATGCTTGGATTTTTTCTCGCATTATTGTCTTCCGCACAACAGATTGGGATGTACGTGGATGCGAGTTTGAGACCGGAGCCAACACTTTTGTTTGTGATCTTTTCCTGGTTATTCATTTCACTTGGAGCAACAGGGTTGGTTTTGTGGATTGTTGGAACCTTTGTTGGTTGGCCGCTTACACTGATTTATCGTCGTGCCACATGGCCTGTTTGGCTCGGATACGGTGTTGTGATACTGGGATTCGTGGGTATGATCGGATTCCAGTTTTGGGCAAGGTCGTTTACCACGGAAGAGGTTGTGAGTAACCGAGCTCTCACTGCTTTTGTTCGCGATGGGAGACAGTTTGCTGCAATGGTTGTTGTGTTTGGAAGTATTGTTTTCAGTTTTATTTTGAACGCGGTACATACGAGTAACAAGGAGAACGCGCGATAGATCTAAACGCAATGAGTTGATCTCTGATATGCTAAGAGGGAACAGTCGTGAACGTATATGAACACACAATTTGAACAATCCGTTGGTGCCTTGGTTGGAGATCGACTCAAACGCAATGAATCCTTGGCGCTACATTCCCATTATGGTGTTGGGGGTCCTGCGACCTATTTGGTGTTGGCAAAGACGGCCGAGGAAGTGATTGCGTTCGTTAAAGCAGCAACCGAGCATAACGTCCCATGGGTAGTCATTGGAGGTGGCACAAATATCCTCGTAAACGATGCGGGTTTTAGCGGTTTGGTGATTAAAATGGCCAATCGATCAATTAAAATTAATCATCAAACGGGCGAGGTGGTAGCAGAGGCCGGATTGTTGTCGTCGAGTTTGGCACGGCAAACGGGGGAGGCGGGACTTACGGGTTTTGAATGGGGGATTGGACTACCAGGGACGATTGGTGGTGCCGTGCGCGGAAATGCGGGTTGCTTTGGCGGAGAGACAAAAGATAAGTTGGTCTCGGTCGATGTGTTAGACACACAAACGGGTGAGATTAAAACGGTCGCCAAGGAAGCGCTAGAAATGGGTTACAGGCACAGCAAAATCAAGGAGGTTCCATGGATTGTTTTGCGCGCGACGTTTTTATTCGAGCCTCGAGATGTGGTGTTAAACCGCGAGACCATCAGTGAGGTTCTCAGATGTCGATTAGACGGACAACCAAAGAATGTTAAATGCGCGGGGTGTGCGTTTAAGAATGTGGATTATGTTGACGAGGAGGATATTGCAAAGTTGCGAACAGTCGTTAAAGATATTCCGGAAAGCTTTTTACAGGCAAAGCGTATTCCTGCGGGGTGGCTCGTAGATCGGCTTGGACTTAAAGGAACACATGTGGGAGGGGCTGCTATCAGTGAGATGCATGGAAACTTTATTACAAGTGACGGGACGGCTACGGCGGATCAGATTATGCAACTCATTGCTCTGGTTAAATCAAAAGTGCGAGACGCGTACGGCATTCAATTACACGAGGAGGTTCAATTCATTGGGTTTGATACATAATCTATGGGACCACTTTCGGAGTTAGCACTGTTTATATCGATCAACTGGCGAGCGCATGCAAGGATTAGCGAAGAGCACCAGGGTGAACAGACGCAAAAAGCAATGCGTAAAGAACCGATTGATCACATTCTGGAGGAGTTGGGAGCGCTTTCAGAACAAGAAAACAAGACCGGAGACGGTACGTTGAATACAGATAGTGCTCGGGCACATTTGGGTGCCATGTTACTCAATGTTATGCGCTACTGCGATCTCGCCGGGATAGAAGGGGACTCGTTGGGTGAGTGGATCGCTGACTATTATCGCTCGTTGCCGCCACCCTCGGACGAGGGTATACTAGAGATGTAATTCATAACAAATCTGGTATGAAAATCGAGAAGATTTTGGGAACAAATATAGAGCTCACACCGGCCATTGAGAGTCATATCAACAAACGCATAGCTCCCATCGGTAAACTTGTTAAACGACTCCAGCCGGCAAGTGTAGCGGTGGAGGTTGGAAAGCCATCGGACCACCATAATAAAGGGAACGTTTTTTACGCCGAGTTTAATGCGGATATCCAAGGTGAGGTGTTTCATGCGTCTGCAGAGGCGGAGGATCTCTATGCGGCAATTGATAAAGTACAAAAAGAGTTCAAGCGACAAATTATTGATTGGCGCAAGAGGCAGAAATCCGTAGGTACGCGTGCAGGGAGGTAATTTAAGAAGTTTTTACACTTTGGTTCAAGTGATGAGTCATAATCCATTTTTTGGAGACGGAAGATAGAAACAAAAAAGCGGCAGTAATGCTGCTTTTTCTCTTATAAAGAAGACGACACGATTATCTTGACTCTATAGTCTTATTCCCGTACAATCTGCCCATTATGGCACACTTTTTAGACCGATTTTTAACGGATACCAGCAAGAAAACGCTCAATGAATATCAAAAAAGCGTCTATGCGATTAATGCGCTCTCCGAGGCTTATCGTTCTCTTTCAGACGCGGAGCTTAAGGAAAAAACAGTCCAGTTTAAAGCGCGTTTAGGAAAAGGGGAACCATTGGATACGTTGCTTGTGGAGGCGTTTGCGACCGTTCGTGAGGCGGCACGGCGTACACTTGGACAGTATCACTACGATGTGCAGTTGTTGGGAGGTATGGCACTGCATCATCATAATATTGCTGAAATGCGTACGGGAGAGGGAAAAACGTTAACCTCTACATTGCCTGTTTATTTAAATGCATTAGAAGGCAAGGGTGTGCACATTGCAACGGTCAATGACTACTTGTCTCTGCGTGATGCCGCGTGGATGGGTCAGATTTTTGATTTTCTTGGGTTGTCCGTTGGCGTTATTTCTCACGAAGGCGGTTTTGTTTATGATGAGTCCATTGTGCAAAATGAAGAGCAGAAAGATGTAGCTCGTGATGTAACCGGAAGCTTTAAAATCCATCATGATTATTTGCGACCCGTGGCTCGAGGCGAAGCGTACTTGGCGGACGTGACTTACGGCACGAATAACGAATTTGGATTTGACTATTTGCGTGACAACATGGTGCAGAATCCGGAGCAGCGTGTTCAGCGGCCGCTGTATTACTGTTTGATTGACGAGGTGGACTCCATTTTGATTGATGAGGCTAGAACGCCACTTATTATTTCCGCCCCATCGCAGACCTCGAGTGCGATGTATCAACAATTTGCGCAAATAGCGCGCTTGTTGCAGGTGAACACGGATTATAATATTGACGAGAAGATGAAAGTTTCTACACTCACAGAGGTGGGGATAGAAAAAGTTGAAAAGTCATTGGGATTGGAAAATTTGTACGCAGACGGTGGAGTGCACCTCGTGCATCATTTGGAACAGGCCTTGCGCGCAGAGGTTTTGTACAAGCGAGACAAGGAATACGTTGTGCGCGAGGGAGAGATTGTGATTGTGGATGAGTTTACAGGACGTATGATGGAGGGTCGTCGATTCTCGGAGGGGTTGCATCAGGCGATTGAGGCAAAGGAGGGTGTAGAGGTGCAACAAGAGAGCCAAACGTTGGCAACCATCACTTTTCAAAATTATTTCCGCATGTATACACGCTTGGCGGGCATGACGGGAACGGCAAAAACGGAAGAAGAAGAATTTCAGAAGATTTATAATTTGAACGTGATCGTGCTGCCAACCAACAAACAAACGGCACGACAAGATAATGAAGACAAAATTTATCGGCTAGAATCCGGAAAGATTCAGGCCATTGTAAGGGATGTTAAGGAGCGGCAGGTCAAGGGGCAACCCGTGTTGATTGGAACAATTTCCATTGAGAAGAACGAGAAAATGTCCAAGGCACTTACAAAAGCAGGTGTGCCGCACGAGGCGTTGAATGCAAAAAATCACGAGCGAGAAGGAGAAATTATCGCACAGGCTGGGCGCAGGGGTGCCGTAACGGTAGCCACAAATATGGCGGGTCGTGGTGTGGATATTAAGTTGGGAGGCGTTCCTGCTACACAAGAGGAATATAGCGAGGTGATTGCGCTCGGTGGATTGTATGTGATTGGAACGGAGCGTCACGAGGCGCGTCGCATAGACAATCAGTTGCGCGGACGTTCCGGTCGTCAGGGCGATGTGGGAGAAACGCAATTTTATGTTTCCACGGAGGACGATTTAATGCGTGTGTTTGGATCGGAGCGCATGAAGAATATGATGGGGCGTCTTGGCGTTCCGGATGACATGCCGATTGAAAACAAGGCAACAACAAAAGCGTTGGAATCGGCTCAAAAGAAGGTGGAAGGGCACAACTTTGATATTCGCAAGCGTCTATTGGATTACGACGATATTTTAAATAAGCAGCGTTCGGTGACGTATGATATTCGCAATGAGATTGTGGAGATCAACCCTGCAGAATCACCGGAGGCCGCGCGCCCGATGGTGTTAGACCATGTAACGGAGGAAATAGAAAACGTGGTGTCTTTTCACACGGCGGACGGGACAGATTGGAATGTACAAGAGATCTTTGAAACGATGCAAACCATTGTGCCGGTACCGGTGGACCTCAAGGCTCGCTTCATGACCTATAACGGCATCGGTGCCCCTAAAGCGGCTCAAGCGGCTGTTGTGCGTACGGAACTCATTGAGGCGCTGGAAAAGCAGGCCGAAGTCGCCTATGGAGAATTGGAAGGTGTCTTTGCTGATCGCTCACAGCTTGCCACGGTAGAAAAGCAGTTGTTGTTGCGATCCATAGATATGCTCTGGGTGGAGCACTTAACCGCGATGCGTAAGTTACGAAGCGGCGTGGGGTTAAGTGGCTATGCACAGCGTGATCCTTTGGTGGAGTACAAACGCGAGAGTTTTGCTATGTACCAAGTCATGTTATCCGAGGTGCAAAAGCAGGTGGTGTATTCTATTTTTAAGGTAAAAGATGCAATGCGTATTGCACAGGCACCTTCTTTGGCGGATCGTGCCAAGATCAACGATACGATCAAGGCCGGTGTTGCCAATCAGCAAAAACCGGGCCGTAATGATGCGTGTCCATGCGGATCGGGAAAGAAGTACAAAAAGTGCCACGGAGGACTGGGGTCAGACCGTGGAATGTAGCGTTTTTGGATGGGTCGTGTTGAGTATTTTTTCTTGATCTCCTCGTGAGATCAAATTGTTTGCGATAGATGTGTGAAAATGATAGGTTGTGTCTCTATGAAGTTACTGATGTTTGATTTTGATGGAGTGATTGTGGCCTCTGCGGAGCCGTGCTTTGCCATCCACCAACAATTAGAGGGAGATCAACTCACGCGAGAGGTGTGGCGCACGTATTTTTATGGCAACGCGTTTGAATCAGAGCAAGTGAACATGCACTACGTGGACGATCCGGTTGTATCGGAAGAAAAACCTTTTTTTAAATTGTACAAGCCAATCATTGAGGCGATGGACCCCGTGCCGGGACTCAAGGAACTGATTCATGATCTTGCCAAGACACATACGCTTACCATTGTCTCCTCGGGGTTTAGCGACATTATTCAGGCCTTTTTAGAACGCCACGGCTTACGGCAGTACTTTCAGGAAGTTTGGGGCGCGGATGTACACAAAAAGAAGACGGTCAAGATACAACGATTGTTGCAGCAGTACAAAGCCACGCCTTCCGACTCAACCTTTATTACGGATACACTTGGAGATGTGAGAGAGGCGCAGGAGGTTGGAGCCATGCCTATTGGAGTTACGTGGGGTGTTCACACGCGAGAGATCTTGGCTCTCGGTGCCCCTCTTTGTATTGTTGATACAATAGAGGAACTCACCAACATTCTTTTGTAATATGGAACACTACGACGTGGTTATTGTGGGAGCGAGTTTTGCGGGTCTCACGCTTGCGCACCATCTGCCAAATCAACTACGAGTGCTGGTGGTTGATGCAAAACCGGCGGCCGGATCCACCGTGGAATCAACCGGTCTTATTACAACAAAGACGTATCAATTGTTTAAAACGTTTTTTCCGATTGATGACTACATTACCAATCCGATCTCAGCGATCTGTGTGGTGGCACCAAATTTTACGGATCAGTTTGTTTCACAGACGCGTGAACCCTGGATTTATCAAACAGACACAAAGGCCCTGGTGCGCGCGTTGGCGCAGAGCGTGCCGTCTCATGTAACTGTGCAAACAAAAACCGTGTTTGTAGACGCGAAAGATACAGACAATCAGACGGTGGTGACCCTCCAGACGCAGGGTGAGCCGGCGCGACAGGTTGCGTGTCGTGTTTTGGTCGGCGCCGATGGTTCTCATTCCAAGGTTGCGCAGGAAAGCGTGGGGCTGGATCGTAACAACTCGTTTCTTTTTGGGTTTGAGCGCGTGTATTTTGGGAAGGTGACATTGGGTCCAATTCCGGCGGAAACAATTTATCACTACTGGTTTGGAGAGTTTTCATTAGGTTATGGTGGGTGGTTGTCGCCAACCGTTGTAGACGGCAGGCCGGCGTATAGAATTGGCTTGGCAAAACTGATGCGCGAACGAGGGAAGGCGAGCGAACTGTTAAAGAAGTTTACGCAACGACTTATTGATGATGGAACAATAACGCTCGACGGATCAATTGATTCGCCGGATTATGCTTTTGGGAGTCTGATCCCCATTGGTGGTGTTTTAAAACATACGCTAGCAGGAAATCGTGTGTTGATCGGGGACGCCGCCGGGTACTGTGGTGCCTTTGCGGCCGATGGTATTAAAGGATCACTGGCTTCGGCAAAAATTGCTTCCGAGTTGATACCACGGTTTTTAGGAGGTGATATGTGTGCGCTTACAGAGTTGCCTCGGCGGATGGATTCTGACTATGCATTAATTGCGTATTATCGTCGGCAGATGCGCTATCGGTGGATTTGGGATCAGATGAAGCGTGACCGATCTTTTACGGCGCTTTTTTCCATTATTCAAAGGGAACAGGAAACGTTTGTTGACCAGTTTTGTGATAGTAAGGATACGCATCGTAGTTTAATGTGGACGGTTTTAAAGGTAAAACATAGTATGCTTTTAGGGGTCTGTGGGTGCTTTGTTCTGTGGGATATGATTTTTCCTGGGAGGAGCTCATGAGAGGCGAAGAAACAGGTTTGTTGATTAATATCACCAGGAGGGCTACAATGGTGCCCGAGCTGTTTTGAGGGGATCTTTTCTCTCACTCTCCCATTTCATTTTTTTATTTTGATCACATGGCCTACAAACAGTTTAGGAAACAGCAGAAGGAGGCGGGTAAGCATAGACAAATCAATGCTTCCGTGCCGTCTAAGTGGCGATTACCGGCAGGGGTTCTCGGAATCCTTGTTCTTTCATTTATTGGGCTTGGGTACCTTTTTCCCGTGCAATGGAATGCAACGATCGGGAAAACGGGGTTGGAGTTTCAAGGCACACCGTTTCATCTCGGCCTTGATTTACTCGGAGGAGCTCACCTGGTTTATGAGGCGGATGTATCGCAGATTGGAGAGGCTGATCGCGCAGACGCATTGCGTGGAGTTCGAGACGTGATTGAGCGCCGGGTGAATGCCTTTGGTGTTGCGGAGCCTATTGTGCAACTTACGGGAGACACTCGCATTATTGTAGAACTCGCGGGTATTCAAGATATAAATGAGGCGATTGGTCAAATTGGAGAGACGCCTATTTTGGAATTTAAGCGTCCGGTTGCGCTGGACCCAAGTCAATCGGATCCACTGGAAGGAATTACTGTCTCCACAGATGCCGATGGTAATGCAACGCTGGTGGACACCGATGGTCTACCTGTGGAGTTGAATGAGGAAATGTTACAAGCGCTCCAGGGAACCAATCAATGGGAGAACACGGAGTTGAGTGGGGCACACCTGAAGCACGCGTCCGTTGAGTTTGATGCCAACACAGGAACGCCACTCGTAGCTCTTACCTTTGACACAGAAGGTGGAGAACTATTTGGCAAACTCACGGAGGAGTTGATTGGACAACAGATTGCTATTTTCTTAGATGGATCCATTATTTCTTCGCCTGTTGTGCAGGATGCAATTTACGGCGGACAAGCGCAGATCACAGGAAGCGAATCAATAGAAGAGGCACGAACACTTGCACAACGATTAAATGCCGGTGCACTACCGGTACCAATAGAACTCATCTCTCAACAAACGGTTGGTCCAACGCTCGGTGCGATTTCTCTGGAGCGAAGTTTACTGGCGGGAGCCATCGGCTTGGCACTCATTGCCCTCTTTATGGTGCTCTATTACCGGTTGCCCGGCCTTCTTGCCGTGGTGGCATTAGTGGTTTATGGCGTTTTGGTGCTTTCTGTCTTTAAGCTGGTACCCGTTACGCTCACACTTGCAGGTATTGCCGGAATGGTCCTTTCTATTGGAATGGCGGTGGATGCAAACGTATTGATCTTTGAGCGCCTGAAAGAAGAGGTACGATCCGGTAGGCCGTTGGATCGGTCTATTGATGAAGCGGTCAAGCGCGCATGGTCTTCTATCCGTGATGGAAATATGACAACGCTCATTGCCTGCGTAATCCTCTTTGGATTCAGCTCAAGCTTTATTAAGGGATTCGCGTTAACGCTTGGCATTGGAGTTGTGGTCAGTATGTTGACGGCCGTGGTGGTAACGCGTGCCTTTTTGGCGCTTGCAGCACGGTGGTCGTTTCTGGATAAACCGTTTTTATATGGAGTAAAAAAGATGCGACAATAGTCTATGAAAATCGTGAAACAGAGAGCCGTGTGGTTTAGTATCAGTGGAGGGTTGATGCTTGTCAGTTGTCTTTTATTGGCAATGTATGGGTTAAATCTTGGTATTGATTTTACCGGAGGAAGCCTCTTGGAAGTTGAATATAAACAAGAACGTGCAGACATAACGGCAATTCGTGCAACGGTAGAAAGTGCCGGATTTACAGGTGGACAGGTGCAACCAAGTAATGAGCGAGGGCTGTTGGTACGTCAGCCACCGCTCACAGAAGATCAACACCAGACGCTCATAGAAGATTTAAGCACGTTTGGAGAATTGGATGAGTTGCGATTTGATTCCATTGGGCCGGTTATTGGACAGGAGCTCAAACAGAAGTCTTTGTGGGCCCTAGCTCTCATTTTTATTGCGATCGTGGCCTACGTGGCTTGGTCGTTTAGGAAAGTGGGCAGTAAGATCAAGAGTTGGAAGTATGGTTTTTTGACGATCGCTGCAGGTCTTCACGATGTTGTTGTGGCTCTCGGCGTTGCGGCATTGCTGGGACACGTGATGAACTTCTCCGTTGGAACGGCGTTCGTGGCTGCATTGCTCACAATTCTCGGCTACTCGGTCAATGACACGATTGTGGTATTTGATCGTATTCGCGAAAACCTGACAAAGGATCACCATACGTTTGAATCGGTAGTGGAGCAGTCGGTTACAGAAACAATTGCACGATCCATAAACACAAGCCTTACCACACTTCTCGCACTTTTGGCAGTGTACCTATTTGGTGGAGAGACAACAAAAGATTTTGCTTTGATTTTGATGGTTGGCATCTTTGTTGGAGCGTACTCATCTATCTTTATCGCATCGCCTCTTTTGGTGAGCTGGCAAAAATGGATGGACCGTGACAAAAAATAAAGCATAAAAACGAGGCTCCTAAAGCCTCGTTTTTGCTTGGTAGACTCACCTGATAGAAATACATCACACATAAATTGCAGATAACCTACCCTTTTGATACATTATCTCCAGTTATTGCAGATAAGAACCAGTTGCGGCGAAATCGCTTCGCTC
>DOMJ01000047.1:0-19996 GCA_003509895.1 Candidatus Uhrbacteria bacterium
GTATCCTCCGGTGTCCATTACGAGTACGCCGTAAAGACTCCGGCATAAACGTAGCCCTCTTGTAGAGAGAAGCCGTGTAGCCAACGTAAGATTTGGAACAAATCGCCAACGTTGGCACACCCCTGCAGCGACGCGAAGAGTTGACGAGAGTCTTACTGCAGGGAGTACGGACACAGGGTTTTTGCTTCCTTTTTGACGAAACAAAAAGGAAAGAAAGAAAACGCACATGTTTTCGGGGACGAAGACTAAAGATCAGGATTTCTTCACGGATCGTTATTGCGAGAAGTTACACGACGACGTGTCCCTCGAAGTACACAGTACGAAGTGGGAAGCAACCTTATCGATTGAGTGAATATTTGTTTGTTCCTTCGTCGAGGATACAAAATATCTGCTTTGTCAATAATCCAGAAAGAGAGACCCCAGAACTAAAAGTGTCGGTAACCAAAACACCGCCCGAAGGCGGTGTTTTACGATTCCTATTGAACAAAGACGGCACCTGTAAGCTGAGAATTATAGCTGTCAAAGAAGGTGTACGTCTTTACGGTATCAAACTGCTGTACGTATGATTGCCCTGGCTGCATGGTTCCGGTTCCCCATCCAAGATCATCGCCTGTGACCGTATGTGCTTCTGTTCCGTTGTTGGTAAAGCGCACGGTGCGACCAGCCTCAATCGTTATACTGTTTGGTGCGTAGCTTGTATCTGTAACGGATACGTCCACGGGAAGATGAAGTCCTTTGTCTACGTTGATCGATGTTGCTGCGGCTGCTGCAGATGTTCGATTAAAATCCGTTGCGGTCGTAATAGGATCTCCAATCTGATAGTTGGTAAAGAATCCATCTGGAATGTCATCAATCTGTGTGTTCCAGGTTGGTCCGTAAAGCGCTACGGCAACAGCTTCACTAGTAATCCATCGGAGTGTCCCGTTTACAGAAGGCGCATATGTTTTTGGATCCGTATTGATCTTGATCATGCGTCCGCCCGGTTTGTATGTAACGTTTCCACCGATCTGAATGTTTGCAAGTTGTGCATCCGTGATCCACACAACGTCGCTAAAGTCATTGCCAAACCAAGTTTTATACGTCGCAAAGTTTGGAAACACGTAGCGGAAACCGTCATTACCGTAATAATAAACAGCGGTGTAGGTTTCTCCGCGGATCAAGTCTCCGGGTTGGAGGGATACTTCGGCGTTTGCACGGGGTTGTCCGGAAAGGAGAAGGGCACCAATCACGCCCAAGATCGATAACGTCGCAAGGACTTTTTTCATATGTGGGTTATGTATAGTTCAATACGTAGAAGGAGTATAGCACGTGTTTTTGAAAGACAGAAGAGCCATAGAGGCTCTTTTTTGCCGGTTTTCCACAGGTTATGGTCGCGCCAGGTGCTGTAACTCCCGTAGAGCGTTGAGGGGATCGGCTTGTTGAAAGATCCCGCTGTTGACAGAGAGATAGGTGGCACCTGCAGCCACGATGTCCGGAATTGTTTCTGCATTTACGCCAATGTCTACATTGATCAGTAGGTGTGGGTAGTCTTGTGCCAGCTCTTTGATTTTTTCTAGCATGGCAGGATTAAATGTGCGACCCGAGTATCCCGGTTCATCACCACGAATCAGCACCATATCAACCTCATTCAACAAATGCTCTACGTCACTTACGCGTGTTTTTGGGAGTAGGGCAATACCAACCTCCAATTTAAGCTGTTTGATTTGTTGTAACAGGATTCGCATGTCCGTGTCGAGCTCTGCGTGCACAATGGCGCGAATGGTTTGTGGCAATGTTGTCCAGGATTCAATAAAGGGAAGTGGGTCGTTTACCATCAGATCAAGTTCATATTGTATGGACGTGTTTACGTCGCGAATGGAGTTGGCATCTCTAAAACTGGAGGTAGGAACAAACGTCCCATCCATAATATCTACACTTACGGTGTCCACGTCTTCCGGAAGCAGATGGAGATGCTCCTTAAACGCTTGCGCCGTGTCTACAAGGATTGCGGGGAGAATCGTGGCCATAGATCAGCGAATGACTTCCATACTAATTGTCTTTTTCAATATCTTCGATCTTATTGAGACGACGGACTCGTCGATCGGCTCCTTCAAACGCGGTAGACAAAAAGGCGCCGACGATGATTTTTGCTTCGTTTATCTTCATGTCCGTAAGTCTGGCGGGTAAACAGAGAATATTAATGTTATCTTCCGTTCGTGCAGAGCGGACCGCCTCCACGGAGAATCCAATCCCTGCACGGATCCCATCTGTTTTATTGGCGACGATACATACGCCCTCGGCATTGCCACAGAGCAAAATGCCACATGATTCCACATCGTGCGCCACGGCTTCTGCTACCGCATGTCCAAAGTCTGGGTAGTCGTCTTTTGGATCAAACTCCGTGTTGCCAAGATCCTTCACGGGATACTCCAATTCTAAGAGCCACGCCTCCAACTGTTCCTTCAGGTCAAAGCCTGCATGATCTCCGCCAAGGTAAATGGTCATATAAAAGGAGTATAGCAGATTTATTGAGGATAAGAGAGCCGTGGAGGCCCATGGTTACACCAGTAGGACATTGGATGAACCATTGATATAATGTGAGAACTAAGCTAATCTGTGAGAACTAATCCGTAATGCCTACAGAGCTATGGCAGAACGCAAAGGGGCAGATGCCCGCGAACAAGACGTACTGGAGTATTGGAAGAAGAACCGTATTTTTGAACGTTCCGTAGAAGAACGACCAGAGGAGAATCAATTTATTTTTTACGATGGGCCGCCGTTTGCAACAGGAACGCCGCACTATGGGCACCTTGTTGGCGGGACCATGAAAGACGTTGTTCCACGCTATTGGACGATGCGCGGAAAGCGTGTGGAGCGTGTGTGGGGATGGGACTGTCATGGATTGCCAATCGAGAACTTGATTGAAAAAGATTTGGACTTGGGATCTCGCGATAAGATTCGGGCATTTGGCATTGATCAATTTAATGAGTCTTGTCGTGCACGCGTGTTGGAATATGTAGATGAATGGGAGCGTGTTGTTCCGCGCATGGGACGTTGGGTCGACATGGAACATTGTTACCGCACCATGGACCCACAATTTATGGAGTCCGTGTGGTGGGGGTTTAAGCAGCTCTGGGAAAAGAACGCGCTGTACGAAGGATACCGACCGATTCATATCTGTCCGCGATGTGCCACCACCCTTTCTTCATCGGAAGCCGGGTCCAACTACTCCGACATTACAGACACGTCCGTAACCGTTCGATTCAAGGTGAACGGGGAAGCGGATACGTTTATTTTGGCTTGGACCACGACTCCATGGACCCTCCCGGGAAACATGTTGTTGGCGGTTGGTGCGTCGGTTCCGTATGTAAAGGTAAAGCAGCGTCACGAGTTCTTGATTTTGGCAAAAGATCGACTCGAGTCTGTGATGGACGGGGAGTACGAGGTGATTGAGGAGTTGACCGCAGCCGATTTGATTGGAAAAACATACGAGCCGCTCTTTCCGTATTTTGCGGATCGACCTGGTGCGTTTAGAGTGGTTGCGGCCGATTTTGTGACGACGGATGAAGGCACGGGTGTTGTACATATTGCGCCAGGGTTTGGAGAAGATGACTTTTACGTGGGCCAGGCGGAGCAGCTGGATATTATTCGCCACGTGAACATTGATGGAACCTTTACCGCGGAGGTAAAGGATTTCGCGGGGGAGCAGGCAAAACCAAGTGATCATAAAATTTTAGAGCATTTGGCGGGTCGCGGTCTGGTCTACATGACAAAACCTCTCCGACACAGTTATCCCTTATGCTGGCGTTGCGATACTCCATTGCTTAATTACACAACCAATTCTTGGTATGTGCGTGTGGCGGATATTCGCGATCGATTGTTGGCCAATAATAAGCAAACAACGTGGGTGCCAAGTAACATGAAGGACGGCCGGTTTGGAAATTGGCTGGAAGGCGCACGTGATTGGGCTGTGAGTCGTCAACGCTATTGGGGAACGCCATTGCCTATTTGGCGTGCTGAGGATGGTGAGATGCTCGTTATCGGATCTATTAAGGAGTTGGAGACGCTCTCTGGGAAAAAGGTGACCGATCTTCACAAGCATCTTGTTGATGAGATTGTGATTGAAAAAGAAGGTAAAACGTTTACACGCATCCCGGAGGTTTTGGATTGCTGGTTTGAGTCCGGTTCCATGCCCTATGCGCGCTTGCATTATCCGTTTGAAAATCAAGAAAAATTTGAAGCAGGATTGCCGGCAGATTTTATTGCGGAAGGGCAAGATCAAACACGCGCTTGGTTTTATTACCTCATGGTGATGTCTACATGGTTGTTTGATAAACCCGCGTTTACAAACGTGATTGTAAACGGCATTGTTGTCGCGGAAGATGGGAAGAAGATGTCTAAACGGTTAAAGAACTATCCGGACCCAATGGAAGTCGTTGAGCGGTATGGTGCGGATGCACTGCGGATGTATCTCATGTCTTCTCCTGTGGTGAATGCGGAAAATCTGCGCTTTAAAGAGTCAGGTGTAAAAGAAGTATCAAATAAATTTGTTGGAACGCTCAATAACGTGTTGAGTTTCTACCAATTGTTTGTGCACGCGATACCAGAGATTGTGCAGCCAGAAGAATTACATCCGTTGGATCGGTGGATTTTGGCGCAGTTGCAACAAACACGAGTACGCGTGACAAGCTACATGGATGCCTATGAGCTCGCGCCCGCAGCTCGAGAACTTCAGGATTTTGTTACAGAGTTGTCTCAGTGGTACGTGCGACGAAGTCGAGATCGCTTTAAGGATGAAGCGTCCGATGACTACCGCGTTGCTTCGCGTGTGTTGTATCGAGTTTTGGAGATGCTCTCTCGCATGATTGCACCTTTTGCGCCATTTCTAGCAGAACACGTGTACCGCTCTATTGCAGATCGACCGGAAGAGGACTCGGTGCATTTGGCCTTGTGGCCGATGGATGATGACCTTGATTTTATGGATGAGGAGATCCTTGGAATCATGAAAACCGTGCGAGACCTTGTAACGCGCGTGTTAGATCAACGGACGGAGGCAAAGATTCCTGTGCGACAAATATTACATTCGGCGGTTGTTCGATCGTCGGAAGCCTTGCCAGAAGCCTGCTTGGAAATTATTCGAGACGAGGTGAACGTGGAATCTATTACGTGGGAGGAGGGCGAACTTGGTGTGACATTAGACACCGTTCTCACGCCAGAATTAAAGCAAGCGGGCATTGTGCGAGAATTGCAACGACAAGGAAACTCTTTGCGCAAAGATGCTGGGTTGCAACGTGATGACGTGATCACACTCTATTGGGAATCAGATAACAAGGATGTGATTGCGACGTTTGAGACATTTGAGCAAGAGATCGCAACGCGCGTGAATGCAAAAGAGATTGTGCGTGGATTAGCGAACGCAAAGCAGACAACAGAAGTAAAAATAGGCGAGGGCGTCACCTTGATCGGACTGTAGAATATGATTATGCGACTGCGTGGAACGGTGTTAGACACGAATCTCGATTGGATGCTGATAGACGTCCAAGGTGTTGGGTATGCGGTGGGTGTTTCGCTTGCGTTCTCGGCAAAGTATCAGTTGGGCGACGAGGTCACAATCTGGACACACGAGGTGATTCGCGATGATGCACATCAGCTTTTTGGCTTTGAAAGTCGAGATGCATTGGAGCTGTTTTGGAAGCTGATCGCTGTAAATGGCGTTGGTCCCAAGGTGGCACAGAAAATTCTCGGTGCCAGTTCTCCCGAGGAAGTGCGTCGCAACGTGATGGAGGGGTCGGTGGATTTTCTCACGCGTACTCCCGGAGTGGGGAAGAAAACTGCACAAAAGATTGTGCTGGAATTGAAGGGATCTCTCGTGATGGACGAGGATACTTCGGGAACAGTGTTATCCAATCAAGATCTGATTGAGGCACTGATGAGCCTTGGCTACGCAACGCAAGAAGCGCGCCGTATGGCAGATGGTTTACCGAGTGGGCTTGTTTCTATGGAGGAAAAGCTCAAGGCGGCTCTTACGACTTCTGTGTAGGTTTTGTTGTGTTTATCGCGTTTATGTGCGCGTCGTTCTCAGTGTCGTTTCTGCATCCTTTCCGTGTAATCTGAGAAATTTTAGAGGTGAAAAACAGACAAGCGTCTAAAAATCGCCTCAAAACGAAAAGCTGCGGGGAAGGGAGACGACAGACATTATTTTGTATAAGATGGTGATCAATACATAGCCAGCATGCAATTTATGCTGGTTTTTGCTTTTTATACGTGTGGCTAAAATACGTCGATCGCCTGTTTTTCGCCTCAAAAAAAGTTGCTGTTTCGGATGGTATTTGCAGGTTGGGAGAAGGTTTGTTAAGATAGCGGTTGAGGAAAAGCGTTCCTAAACTGATAAGAAAAGAGGGGTAGCAAAAAAAATCGCCGTCGTCCCTCGCTGACCGGTCGTGGTTGTACCACGACTCGTGTCTCGAGCAAACGACGCGTAGGGAAAAAATACCCCAAAATCTCTCAGTGGGTGGAGTGCACATCTTCAACTCCGTGAGGGTCGCCCGGCTTGCTGGGCGACCCTCCATTTTTTTCTAAACATGTTATGATTGAGCCGTTGTGTATTCGCGTGAGCGTATTGTATGAAAACGATTCAAGAAAAAGGGGATTGGAACCTGTATGTCATGGAACACGCACCCAGAAGCGGGGCGTTTTTACAATCATGGGAATGGGGAACGGTAAAGCAGCTACAAGGAATGGTTGTGGATCGGTATCAGGGTAATGAGGCGCGGTGCCAACTTGTCACAATGTCGTTACCGTTTAAAAAACAGTATGGATACATTGGGCGCGGACCTCTTGGGATTTCTCACGAGGCAGAACGGGATATGATTACGCGACTGAAACAGCTGCGAGAACAAGATGCGTTCTTGCGCGTGGATGCCTGCAGATCGATTGTTGGCAAACCAACGAAAGAGGTACAGCCGGCGCAGACGCTTCTTACGCACGTGTATGCAGACGATCAAGCGTTGCTTGCAGGCATGCATACAAAAACACGTTACAACATTCGTCTTGCGGAGAGAAAAGATGTGGAGATTGTCCTTGATGCCGGGGAGGAAGGGTTTGAAGCGTTTATGACGTTAACAGAGGCCACATACAAACGGCACAAGATCCGATCTCACACACAATCTCATTACCGTGCGATTTTGGATTATTTAAACGGGGAGGGAGATGCTCCACGAGCGTTTATTGCCATAGCAAAACAGGGAACGGACGTATTGGCAGCAAATTTGATGATTGATTGGAATGGAACGCGAACCTACTTACACGGAGCATCGTCGGACACGAATAAACAGTTGATGGCACCGTATTTGTTGCATTGGAAACTGTTACAAAATGCGTCATTTAAAGAAATTTTTGCTTACGATTGGTGGGGGATTGCCCCGGAGGGTGTAAAAAATCATCCATGGGAAGGTGTCACGCGGTTTAAAAAAGGATTTGGAGGAGAGATGGTAACCATGCCCTCAACGGTAGATGTGGTGGTAAACCCGCTCTGGTACGGGGTGTACACGTTGGTAAAACGGTTGAGATAAATGTACGCGCCCGGTCGACAGTTTGTCGACCGGGCGCTCGTTGTGTTGAGACTTCTCTACTCGAAGATGGGTAGGCCCTGCTTGCGCCGGGCCGCGTTGACCCACTTGAGGACGCCCTTGCGTCCTCCGTGGATCCGGTGTGCCAACTCCACGCCCGTGCCCTGAAGGGTTCGTGCGTTTGCCAAACGTACGAAGAACATGGTCTTTCCGAACGAGGGGACCAGCCGACCCCCTCGCCATTCCTGGGCTGCTACGCCCACGATCTCTGCAGCCGTGATGTCTGCAGTTTGTACAGTCGTACTACGTTCTTTCTGCTGCTTCTGCTGCTGCATGTGGCCCATCGTGGGTCCTCCTTTTCGTTACGGTTATACCAGTATAAAACAATAAGTCAAGATCCAGCATGACTGGGTCTTTTTTACTCTACAACAATGCCTTTATTTTCTGCAAATGGGTCGTTTGGGATCTCTGATGTGAGGGCCGGCGCTGTAGCGCTCACGGTGGATCCGGTGGTAATATCTACCGCCGTAAGGGAACCGGTTCCCAATAAATCCAAGAACGTATTCACGTCGGCGCTTGTAGGCTGTACACGCATATCAAAGAGGGCAACGGGCGGTGTGGCTCCTGCCGCCAGATTCCCTATGGCCCAACGAACACGATTTGCCACGGAGTCGTAGGTAACCGTGCCCTGCGTTGCAGAGATAAGACCTCCCCAAACAGCGTCGGATGGCACGGAGGCAACCATCACCAAATCCTCAATATCATTTAACGCATTTGCAACCGTCCACGTTACGCGATAGGTGGTCTCCTCACCCACCTGTGGCGGTAGGGGACCGCGTCCCAGAGGTACGCCCTGCACATCATAATACTGTGCCTGAGAAGTGCCGGATAAGTCGGAGGCAATGCGGATGGTAATCGGACTGGAAACAATCACACGATTGATTGCGATGTCGCTCACATTCGTAATACGCGCTTCCGCGTGGAGTTTGATGGTTGTTGCTCCTTCTTCTTTTGTAGGAATGGCCACGTCAATGGACGCTCCCTCACCTCCACGAAGCGTTTCCAATCGGTTCATGTCCCGCTTGTCCCAGTTGATTTTGCTTCCGTACACGTCTCCGTTTGGAATCCCGCTACGGTCGCCCAATCGTACGCGGTCGGAGCCTGCATCAATAAAGAGTTCAATTGTCAGGTCTTTCGCAATTTCTTCTCCACGATTATCTAAGGAAATGTTGATGGTGAGATCGTCTCCCGGAATCAAGACACTATTTTCCGTCTGGCCATTTACAATAAGAGAGAGGGCAAAATCACTTGCAAGAACCTGCGAAAGGAAAGACGCCTCGCTTTGTGGAATAAAACGCGCGTCTTGCCTTACGCCGGCGCTCGCCGTAAGTGTTTGTTCGCCGTCCGCATCTGAAGCAAAGGTGCCCGTGAGTGTAAGGGAAAAGGGCTCCTCGCGCGTGAGTTCCGGAATAGTCCAAACGGTAATGCCTTCTTGATCTGTCGCCGTGCTCGCTTTGTCTATATGAAATCCATTTGGTATGGCCAATTGAAGCTCGGCGTTTGTTTGTGGTGCTTCCTCGGATTGTTCTACAACCACGGTGTAGGTTACCGACTCACCGGGAATAGCGCGATCCGGTCCCGTGACGGATGCTTGAAAAATACTCTGTTCAATAAGAATGCTTTCCGATTCTATATCTTCAAAGGGAGAACTGAAGTTAGCGGGAGAATAGCGTGTAATGGTTTGTAGTGTAATCGCCGTTCCGGGGGCCTCATAAAAAATGCCGTGCACCACTATTTCTCCGTGCTCATTTGGATCCACGGATCCTACGGCCCATGTAAGCGGATCTGTTTTGACCGGTTCGGGTGTTGCTTGCGTGAGCACAAATTGGTCTGGCACGTGCAAGATAACCTCTAGTTTTGCAATAGGAACGGAACTCGGATTACTGTAAGGGATCGTAATCACGGTCTCTTGCCCCGAGACAATCGCCTCCTGCGACGTGTTGATATCAAAAGTGAGCATTTGACTTTGACCGGTGCCAAACGGATTATTTAAAAGAAGCGCACCGGCAATACCCGCGCTCACGGCGATTAACAGTACGAGTGTTGCAAGGAGAATACGTCTCACGTAAGGCTGTTTGACAATGTCCAGTTTTGACATGTCAATGAGGTCTTTCTCTTTGGGGTTGAGTGCATAGATCGTGCGCAATTCGTCTTCTACATCACGTGTGTTTGTAGATGTGTGAGATTGATTATGCGTTGGCGTGGCGTTCTGCTCTGTTGGATCTTCTTCGCCGTGAGAATGTACGTCATGATGCACGCGTGAATGCAAAACATGCGCCTGAGCTGCATGGACGGAGGCTCTCTTTGAGCGTTTGTCAGATTCCTTGTGGGAAGGCCCTTTTTTCATAGTTATTTTCGTTCAAGCACCATGCCAAAGAAGCCGTCTGTATTTGTGGGAAGATCCACCTGTGTCACATTTTCATCCGTGGACCAGAGGGGTCTAAAAAGCGTTCCCGGGTCAAAGGAGTAGTGCGTTGCGCGATAGCTGACTCCCGGTTGCTTTTGGAAGAGCATACTGTGTTTAACGGTTTCCGGGATTCCAATCAAGCGCTTTGCAGAAGCGAGAAAATCTTGTTGTGACTCATCTAAAATATCTGCCGGCAGTAAGTAACGGAAACTGAGCGTGGAGGTGGTTCCCGGTTTTGTTTGCATCCAGTGACCAAAACTTGTTTTGCCAAAACTCTCCGTAATAAAGGCGCCTGTATTGGCATCGCGAGAGCTGTTCTCAATGCGTGCGAGGTCTTCATCCTCGGTGAGTCCGTCCGTGGATTCAAATAACGCTGCATCCGGCGGTTGTGCTCCGGAAACACTTAAAAGGGTACTGCCACGCGGAACAAAAATGCGTGTAAAACTGACATTATTAAGGCCGGAGAACGTAGAGCTTTTTAAGCCATGATGTGTTCGCTCGACGGTAACGTAATTTTCTATACGACCATCGTCTCGCACCGTGCTCTCTATTGTGACAGAGTCATCTATGACGCCATCTGTTTTTCCTCCTCCCACATTTGTATGATTTACCATGAGGTAATCGCCGGTGTTGCCGAGAATGGACCCATCCCACCCGAGTGTTTTGATTGCTTGTTGAATCTCTGAGTTGCTGTGATAGATCTGAATATCTCGCCCGCTAAGACCTTCGCTGATAATGGATGCAACCGTTAAGAAGGATTCACCGCGGCTTTCCAGAATGTGTTGGAGGAGGACGGGTGCGAGGTCACCAATAAAGGATTTTGGTTGATTGATGGTGGTGTCGTAGTCAAGCTCAACTTGCTTTTGCGTGCGAAACAAAAAGGTTTCTCCATCTATTGTGAGATCATAAGAGGGCATGCTAATTTCTCCGGTGGCATCAATCAAATCCGCAACGAGACTCGCATTGATGGCAATCACCCCGTCTACGGTTGGTCCACCGCTTTGTTCATAAAACCACATGGCCTTTTGTGCACTGGTCGGAAAATCCGGGAACCAGTTAGCATCTTGTAGCTCCCATCGTGCTCGCAGGAGCTGCAATGGTTCCGGCGCAGCGACGTGTTTGGTAAGTTGTCCTTGAACATCGTACGTTCCACCGCCGGGAATCGTTACTTGTTCAAGCTCGCCATTAAGAAGATCGATTTCTGCAAACGATCCCCAAAAACCACCGGTTGGACGTAGCTCTGTATTGTTTTGAAAAAGAACGAGGTAGCGTTGACGTTGTTTGTTTCCTAAAAGGGAAGCGATCGCGTCTGATGAATCATGAAACGTTTGTAGCGACTGTGTAATACCGGAAATAAGCTGTTGAATGTCTTTCACGGCACCGCGATGTTCAGCCGGTACCGAGGTGATGTTAATGGATTTTAAGGTTATGTCGGCCAGATGGAGATCGGGGAGAGCGTCTTCGGCAAAGACGTCAAAGAGACCAACGGCCGCTGCCGGATTCTCGGTTGTGCGATTGGCTACGGCCTGCATTCCATTACTTAATGTTGCGGCGGAACGAGAAAGAGACTCGCCTGCCGAAAGCATGTGTTGGGCGAGTTTGATTTGACCGCCCGCAGAAGGCAAAACGTCGGCAATGCCAAAGAGTTGTGCTTTTGCGTGGTTTAATTCACTTTGCGCTTTCTCAAAAGAGTCTGCGGCTTGTGAAAAGGCGACCGATGCACCCTCAAAATCTTGGCTTGCCGTTGCATCTGCGCCGCTGCCGATTGCCTCCAACGCGGAAAATCCACGGGCGACAATGGATCCCTGTGTGTTTTCCACTGTGCGGATTGTGGTTACGGCGTGAATAGGCAAGACAACGGCAAAGGAAAGACCAACAAACATGGCGAGTGTTTTAGTCCAACCAACAGGGAGCAGACGTCGGGAGGTCTTTTGGTCTCGCTTTTTGTTTAAGCGTTTTATGCGCGTTGTATTTTTTGGTAGGTCTGCAAGATCTTCCGCAAGAGCAATATCATCTATGAGATCGTCAAATGTGAGCAAGGGTTCTTGTTCAATCAGGTCTACGACAACGGGTTGCTCGGACTCGGTATCCGAAAAGTATTCAAATTGTTGAATCAAATCATCTACCGCAACGTCTGTTACGGGCTCTGCTTTAAATGTGCGAGGTGCGTGCTTTGGAAGAGAACAAATGGTGAGCTCACCTGCTTGCGCATAGGCCTCGCCCGTCAACATGGAAAGATGCGTGGAGCCTTGTTCCGTACGTTCTTGTGCGATGGAGCGCGCTGTAAGCAGATTTGAACCTAAAACAGGAACGGACTCCTCGCACGGCTCTAATTCTAATCGGATGAGGTACTCCGAGGCAGGATGAGAAACGTTGGTTGTAATATGCGGATACTGAATCTTACCCGTTTCTAAAACAGAAAGCACCTGCTCATCTTGCATGGTTGGATCTTCAAAGTAGGTGTGGGCGATCGGATTCAGTGATGGATACGATCGAGGATTCTGTTTTGGCATGTGGGTCTTTGTGTGTCTCAAGAACCCGAGGTTTGGTACAAGTCAATCAATGCGCGCGCGTGGTCGTCCCAGGAATACTTTTTGAGGACATCGTGGCTGGCACTGAGAACGCGAATGCGCTCATTTTTGTTGTACAGCAGCGTTTCCATGGCCGCAAAAAGGTCTTCTATGTCGTCCGGATCAAAATAGGTTGCAGCGGGGCCTAGAATTTCCGGAACAGAACTTGCACGTGATGCGGCAACAGGTGTGCCATGACTCAACGCTTCCAGGGGAGGAATACCAAATCCTTCCAGTTTTGAGGGGATCACGTAGACGCTCGCCTGTGTGTAGAGGTTGGAGAGCATAGTATCGTCCACAAAACCGAGAAAATGAACACGATCCGCCGGGATTTCTATTTCACGTGCCTCTGTTTCCAGACGCTCCGTAAAACGATTGCGCGGACCGACAAGGACGAGGTGTACCTCGGGATGCTCCTTCACAAAAAAGCTAAACGCATGTAGCAGCGTTTCTATATTTTTATGAGGATACGGGTTACCAACGTTGAGTAAAAAAGGTGATTCAACGCCGGTTGGTAACGGTAAAGAACGGAATGTCTGTTTGTTTTGTTTTTGCGCTAATCTTGCAGCGCTATCAACTCCATTATACACCACATGGACCCGGTCTGGGGAGACGTTTAACCTGTGGATGATTTGACCTTTTGCATTTGCGCTCATGGTCACAATGGCACGTGCTTTTTTTGCAATGTGTGAGAGGATTTTTCTTTGTCCAAACTGCTTGAGTTCGTACTTCCACATGGGAAGCGTCGTGGCTCTTGATGCCCATGTCTGATCGAGCATGATCAGATCATGAATCGTTGTAATAAAAGGTGTTTTTGCTCGTATTGGCACATTAAAATGAGGGTAGTGCACAAGATCCAGATTCCGTTTGTCTATAATACGCGGCATTCGCATCTGCTCAGCGAGAGAATACCAAGGAAAATCGGCAATGACCTTTGTCCATTTGGAGGAGAGGGCTTTTGGAATGGTGCAATCGGCAAAATTTTCTTTCCGTAAAAATAAAACATACTCGTTTTGCTGGTCGAGTTGTTGCAGATGGGTTACGACCTCTTCTACATAGCGCCCCACGCCCGCTCCACCAATTTTTGGCCCGTACATTCGGGCATCAATTCCTATTCGCATGCAATGAGTATATCATGGAGAGGAAAGGAGGTACGCCATGGATGTTGTGCCAATGTGTGTTGTGAAGTCGGTGTCTGTGGTGACGCACAAGCAAGCCTCACTCGCAGAAGGAAACTTCCGAACGGCGCAGTTCCGCATACGGCTTGTAGACGAGCACGGTCGTCTGCGCACGCGCGTGGGTGGCTACTACAAGCTGATCAAGGCGTTTGGTCCAAGTGTGGGTACGCCCATTCAGGCGGCATGGACGGACTACGTCTACGAAAACGCATGAGCCACCCACATCTGGGGCGGCTCAATTATTTTATCTATTCTGATGGAAAAGGCGATCTATGGAAGCCTGTAATTGGCTGCTCGTTTCCTGTATGACGATCGTGAGATCGTTACGGGTCTTTAAAACATCATCTTTCACATTGTGGAGATCTTTTTTAACTTGTAGAACATCATTTTTTACTTCCAAAATATCGTTTTTTACCTGTAGAACATCATCCTTCACGTGACGTAAGTCTTCTTTTACTTGTAATACATCATCTTTCACGTCATGAAGATCTGCTTTGACCTCTAGAATATCATCTTTCACTTGCAATACGTCGGCCTTCACCTGTGATACGTCGGTTTTGACTTGTAAGAGATCTTCTTTGGAGGCGCAGGTTCGATCAATATGGTCCAAAATGTCGTATTTTGTCTTGGCGAGTTCTTGTTTTGTAGCAAATTCCGAATGGATCTCTGCTTGCAGTTGTTGTATATCTTCCTTTGTCGCCATGTGCTCTTTAATAAACACAAACGTTTCCTGCATTTCTGAGATGCGATCGTTTTGTGATTGCACGCGGTGTGAAAGCGCAGACAGTTGTTTGACTGTTGCAAACTCTGTTGTTTTCATACACCACTATTCTATCAAACGGGCCTAAACGCTTTTTATGAGCGTGTCAAGAGTCTGCTGTGCACAGGTGCTCCACTGGAATGTTTGTGCGCGTTTGATTCCACGTTGATGGAGTTCTTTTTGAAGATTCGAATCGTTGAGGAGTTGATCGATTGTTTGTGTGAGCTCGTTGGTGTTCATGGCTCGTGCAGATAAAACCGCATCAGAGCCGATTTCCAATAAACTGCTATTGCGTGAGGTAACCACGGGAGTGCCACAGGCCATCGCCTCTACAATTTGCATGCCAAACCCTTCGTAGCGAGAAGGCAGAACAAGGGCACGGGCGCCACGTAAAAGGGCGGGGCGATCCGCATCGGATACAAATCCAAGGAGATGAATCTCTTGTTTGTAGGGGGAGCGTGCGATTGCACGATTGAGTGCTTTTCGTTTCCAGCCACGCCCGCCAGCCAGAACAAGATGGATGTGGTGACCTTGTGCGCGTAGTTGATCAAAGGCATCTACAAGACTTGGCAGGTTTTTTCGTGGCTCGCAAGTGGCAAGCGAGAGGAGGTAGGGTTGTGTAATGCCGAGCTGTTGCCTGCGTGTAGCATCGTCCGGGCGTGGTCGTTCTTGAAAAAGGTCGTGATCCAATCCATGCAAAATAGTGAGGCTGTTTTTAGACGATCGTCCAAAATGCAACGTAAGATCCCTCTGCGTGGAGTCGGACACCGCAATGAGTTTTGTGACGCGGTGTAGAGCGGTTCGTGCGCGTGTAATGCGATAGCGGACGTGATGCATCCAGTTGTACGTTTCCGGGATCAAGTACCAAGCAAGATCGTGCACCGTGAGGACCGTTGGTGCGGTGGTACGCGGCAGGTACCCTGTGTTTGGAAACCAGACAGCGTCTACAGATTCACCAAGAAGATGCTCAAGCGAGACAAGTCTCAAGGCAATCAATCCATTGATGAGTTTATTGGGGAAACGCCTGTGGATGTGTCGAACATGCGGTATACGGCGGAGCGTCTCCGGCAAAACAAGAGGTGAAAATCCACGCGAAAAAAAGATGAGCTCCGTGTGCTCATCGGGTTGCATGGCCAGAATGGTCTCTAAAACGTAGTGCCCAACACCACTTGGCGTTGTGCTATAGAGACTTTGAACATCAATCGCTATTTTCATGTGATTCACTGGTTGCTTGGTGAATCAGCGACACCATTTCTTGAATTTGGTGCGTGAACGCTTCGTGAGAAAATTGATCGCTGTGAGCTTTTATGGTTTGTGGATCAAAACGAGAAGGATCAAATTGAATAAGTGTATCGGCAAGACATTCCCATGTTTGCTCATCAAAAAAGGTTCCCGTAACACCCTCAACCACCGTCTCCAAGGCCCCACCCTTTGCGTAGGCAATCACGGGGCGACCGCTCGCCATGGCCTCAATCACGGTAATACCAAAGTCTTCTTCTTGCGGGTTGAGATAGGCGATACAGTTTTGGTACAAATCCGCTTTTTCCTGGTCACTCACGCGACCTAAAAACTCAATATTGTCTTTTGCGATGGCTTGTAACTCATCGAGTTGAGGACCGCTCCCAAAGATTTTAAGCGGCAGGCGCAATCGATTAAAGGTCTCTACAATCAAATCAAATTTTTTGTACGCCATAATGCGACCACCGGCGAGGAAGTAGGTTTTAGGTTGATCGGACACCGAAAAGGATTCCGTGTCTACGGGCGGAAAGACCACGCGCGCATCTGATCGATAGTATTTGAGAATACGTTGACGGACGGTTGCTGAGTTGGCGAGAAACTGGTCTACGCGGTCCGCAGCATGACGATCCCATTCACGGAGGCGTGAGAGATAGAGTGGGAGAATTTTTTTGACGACGGTTGGAACAGAAAGGTTTTGCACGTATTCATGCATCTCCGTCCAGAGATAGCGGGTGGGTGTGTGACAGTAACAAAGATGCACAGCGTCTTGGCGCGTGATGATGCCTTTTGCGAGCGAGCTCACACTGGAAATCACAATGTCAAATTCGCGCAGATCGTATTGCTCGGTTGCGTGTGGCATGAGCGGGAGCAGCCATTGAAAGGGGAGCAGCGTAAACGGAAAACGATTTAAAAAAGAGGTGCGGACGGTGCCCAGAATAGGCGGATCAAAGCGCTCCGGTTTATAGGCAAGCGTATAAATGGGCGCGTTTGGGTAGAGTGAAGATAAAACACGGAGGACGCGCTCTGCGCCTCCGTCTTGGGTGAGGTGATCATGTACCAACGCGATTTTTGGCTCCGAATCTTGCATGTGCTGATCTTAGCACTTTAGAAGACTCTTCGGCAAATGGGTTGGTTGGTGTAAAAGAAGATGGTCTACGTCTAACAAACATTTGGAAAAGTTCAAATATCTTACCTTAAACAAAAACCACCAAGATGATCTTGATGGTTAGACACCGACTTTTTTTCTAATCTCAGAACCCGTTCCTCAAGTCGTTCGTGAGAAGAACGCAAAGCGGCGAGTTCTGTCTCGTGACGGCCAAGCGTTGAGAGAAAGTCATCAACTCTACGAAATGTACGATCATGGGAATCTTTGAGATCTTTGACGTCTGCCTCAACATTTCCAAGCTGCTCTTGAATGTCAACGACGGCCAGGAGAATTTCTTGCCCCATGCTATTTTCCATATAGAAGGAGTGTATCAAACTGGAAAAAGGAACAACTTATTTTGCCCCGCGAGAGAGGAGAACGACCCATGCGGTTTTTGCGAGAATTTGGAGATCCAGCAAAGGGCTCCAGTTCTCGATGTAATAGGTGTCCAGTCGAACTTCGTCGTTAAAATCCAGATCAGCGCGGCCGGAGACCTGCGCCATGCCGGTGATCCCAGGCTTGATCGTGAGCACTTTTAAATGCTCTGGTTTGTACTGCGCGACTTCTTCCGGAAAATGCGGTCGTGGCCCTACAAGACTCATTTTTCCAAACAACGCGAGGTAGAGTTGTGGAAGCTCGTCGATACTGGTTCTCCTAATCAGTTGTCCAAAGCGTGTAATGCGAGGGTCGTGTTCTAATTTAAAGAGGGGGGTACCGGCGCGTTCGTTTCCGTGCTCTGCGAGAAAGTCTTTATCAAATCGCAATTTGTGTGCGTCCTTGACCATAGAACGAAATTTAATAAACGTAAACGGCTTGCCACCCTCTCCCACGCGTTGCACGGGTTTGCCGTTTGGGAGTTTACGGAAGAGGATTCCACCTTGTCGCTCGCCAATCAGAATCATGGCCACGATCAACTGCAAGGGGGAACTGAGCAGAATCAACAGGAGCGAGACAATCAAATCAAATGTGCGTTTGTAGATGCGACCCCAACCGTCCAGGGGCGTTTGTTTGACTTCAAAAAGAGGAATACCGGCAAAGGTATGTGGTTCTAATTTTGAGGTTGAGGCCTCCAACAGGTCGGCGGTATAGTAAAAATTAATGTGTTGTTGCTCACAGAACGCGAGGAGTTTTAGTGCTTCTTTTCTGTTGGCATCCGGGTTGGCAAAGATAATCTCGTCTACGGATCCTTTGTGTTTTTTGCGGATAATCCAGCTTTGCGTTTCTTGATCAAATTGCGTGCGTGTACCAATCACATAAAAACCAAGACCGGGTTTTGCGCCAAACTCATCCAATAAAGGGGCCGTTTCTTCTTTTGGACCGATTAAAATCACGTGACGTTGACCAAACCCACGCGAGAGAAGAAGGCGTTGAAGGAGACGTAAAAGCAACCGAGCGAGAATCACAAAAAACATGGCCAACACCCAGGCAACAAGTACAATAAAGCGTGAATCAAAAATTTCTCGACTAAAAAAAATGACGGTAAAGACCAGCATCATACCTGTGGAGACGGCATAGATCACACGACCAACTTCTTCTCGTACAGAACGGCGCTTAACACTGTAAAGACGATTTGCCGTAAAGATCAAGATCCAAAAGATGGCAACACCGAGTACCACGCGCAAAAGTTCGTTGACATCAATGTTAAATCGCACGGGTAACACTTCTGCTACGCGTGGGTGAATACGAATCCAATAGGCGGTCCACCCGGCCAGAACAATCACCGCGGCATCAATGGGGACGCGGATTCCGGCAAAAAACAAGTCGAGTCGTTTCATGTTGGTTGATTATACCAGCTCAAAGAGGAGGATAACAGGTATCGGATTTTTCGCCTTTCTTTTTTTGCACCTATAAACAAAAAACCCCCGAAGGGGTTCCTGTGTTCTTGCCACGCAAAGCGAGGACACCTGTAAGCCGAATTCTGTCTAGACCCAACCGTAGCTCCAAGGAGCGAAGTGGGTGAGACCGCGATCTATCTAGGCACAACATTGCTGTTGCGCTCGAGCGTGCTACCAAATTTGCACTTGCACCGGGATGGGTTTACCACGTCTCTCTGTTGCCAGAGGACGAGTTGCGTGACAGCCTCCCGAAGGAGATTGCCGTATCGCAGCACTTTTCACCTTAAGCCGTGAGCGGCCGTATTGTCTCTGTGGCACTTTCCCTAGGCTTAGTGCATCTCTCACTCACAGAAATCCAATGAGTGAACGATTCACGTATACCCGGTCGCCGTTAACGACATCCCTTGTTCTGAACATTGCTGCCCAGAGGTGTTCGGACTTTCCTCTCCGCGAAGTGGACCCCTCGAAGCTCAAAGAGCGAAGTGGGGCAATTCACGAAGCCACGGTCCAGTGTTCCTTTTCAGGATAAGAACTTCCAAAAGATACCGCAAAAGAACCACTTTGTCAATAGAAAGAGATAAAAAAGGCCCAAAAAGGGCCACTTTTTAATGGAGGGAGACACCAACTTTTTGTCTTACGATGGCCATTTTAGCTGAAGCAATTTCCCTGGCGCGCATAGCACCGGCATCCAGGATACGAATCAACTCCGTTTCATCCGTCAAATACTCGCCGATCTTTTTTTGCAATGGGCTCAAATACCCAACGAGAGCTGCTGCGGTGTCCTTCTTTAAATCACCATAGCCTTTGTCTGCATAGTCTTGAGTGATTTTCTCCGGCGTTTGATCGCTCGCCAAGCTGTAAATATCAATCAGGTTTTTGATTCCCGGCTGATCGTCCGAGTACGCAATAGCCCCCTTGTCATCCGTCACGGCAGACATGATCTTTTTGTGGACCACATCAGCACTATCCATCACGGAGATGTAACTTTTTTCACTCTTGGCGCTTTTGCTCATCTTTTTTGTTGGATCATCTAGGCCGAGTATTTTGGCGCCAACATCCTTGAGTTTTACTTCCGGCACATGAAACGTATCGCCGTACGTGCGATTAAACCGTTCGGCAATGGTACGCGCTAATTCAACATGCTGTTTTTGATCGTATCCAACGGGCACCATACGAGCATCGTAAAGTAAAATATCGGCAGCCATTAAAACGGGATAATTAAACAATCCGGCGTTTATGTAATCTTTGTGCTGTTT
>DOMJ01000047.1:20117-20453 GCA_003509895.1 Candidatus Uhrbacteria bacterium
CTTTGTACTGGGTCATGCGTTCAATCTCGCTCATACGCATGAGGGTGGAAAAGATCCACGCAAGCTCTGTGTGATCTTGGACAGCGGATTGTTGAAACAAAATATTTTGTTCTACATTGACTCCGGCAGCTAAATACGTTGCCGCAAGAGCAAGAATATTTTTGCGAAGGGAAGCCGGATCGGATTCTGTATCCATGGCGTGATAATCTACAATCATCACAACGCCGTTGTAATTTTTTTGAAAATCGACGAGCTGTTTAACGGAACCAAAATAGTTTCCGATGTGCAAAAGATTGGTGGGACGAATGCCCGTGAGAAAGTCTGTCATATGGGGGA
>DOMJ01000029.1 GCA_003509895.1 Candidatus Uhrbacteria bacterium
TACTCGCCTCATGTTTACACGCAGTCACCAATCAACGGTATCCAAGGCGCGACGAGGAGCGCTCAAGACCACACACGGCATAGTACAAACGCCATTTTTTATGACGATCGCAACCAAAGGAGCCGTGCGCGCCATGCGTGTGAATGACCTTAAACGCATTCACGTGCCGATCGTGCTCGCCAATACCTATCATTTACTTGTGCGACCGGGTATGGACGCCCTGCGCGCTCGTGGGGGATTGCACGCATGGATGCACTGGGACGGTCCTATGCTTACAGATAGCGGCGGGTACCAGGTGTTTAGTTTGGGACATCGTAGAAAGGTCACGGAGGAAGGTGTTGCGTTTAGATCACACATCGACGGAAGTAAAATTTCTCTCACACCGGAGGAATCCGTTGCCATGCAACAGGCGATTGGGTCAGACATGATGATGCAATTAGATGTGGTCGAACCGCCAAGCGTGAGCGACAAACGTCGCGTGTATGCCATGGAGCGGTCGATCCGCTGGGCAAAGCGATGCAAGGAGTATCTCAACGCACACCGCGATCAGTCTATTACGCGCGATCAAAAACTCTTTGGCATTGTGCAGGGTGGAGTCGATGAAGATCTACGCAAGCGATCCGTGGAAGGGTTAGTTGCCTTGGATTTGGATGGATACGCGATAGGCGGGCTGTCTGTTGGCGAATCAAAAGAAGACAATCTGCGCATTGCCGCGTTTACAGCTGACCTCTTGCCGGAGGACAAGGTGCGTTATTTTATGGGCGGGGGAATGCCCGAAGAGATTGTGGCCTACGTTCGCATGGGGATTGACATGTTTGACTGTGTGATTCCAACGCGTCACGCACGGCATGGGTCGCTCTTTGTTTGGCATGGTGAGCCAACACCTGCATTGATCGCGAGCGGAAATTTTTATACAAAAATCAACATCGTGAATGCCGAGTACAGAAATAGTGATGAACCGATAGACGCATGGAACGCATGTGACGCATCGCAAACGTATACGCGTGGTTATTTGCGACACTTATTTGAACTTAAAGAGACGCTCGGAACACAGCTGGCAACCGAGCACAATGTGCGATTTTATATGCAATTGATGGAGGTGATTCGTGAGGGGATTGAGGAAGGGATTTTGTAGGTGGTAGTGGATAACTCTTAGGCTAAGCGAGGCTTTTTTTTGCTATACTGTTGGCAGATTCAACCTATGTATATCACTCAAATCTTACCAAGGTACATATTTGCATGTATTTTTTTGTTATTTTTCGGATTGTTTTTTGGCGTCCTGGACGCCTCTGCCGCAAATAGATATTGGGTGGGAGCCTCCACAACGTTTAACACAACGGATAACTGGTCAACGTCGACTGGGGGTGCGAGTGGAGCATCAGTCCCAGGCTCTAGTGACGTGGCAATTTTTGATGGTGGAAGTGCACAGTCGGTCAACTTAGATGCAACGACGTTGAGCGGATTAGATATTCAAGCCGCGTACGGTGGAACGGTTACGGCTCCTGCTGGGACACTTATCCTTATGTTGAGTTTTAGTGATGCAGCTGGTGCCTTTGTGCATAACAACGGGACTGTTCAAATTCGAGCTGGAACCGGCGCTTATTTTGATTTTAATAGCAACGCGATTCTTTATAATTTGGTGAGCTTAAATAGCGCCAATTACGGAAATAGGATGAATACGTTTACCGTAAAAGTTACGGGGACGTTAACGCACGGCGATGGAAGTAGCTCTGGAGGTATTTGGCAGACGGGGACATTACGGGTTGAAGGTGATTTTACTGTTGCGAAACTTGCGGATACTTACCAAATCAATAATGGAACGGGACTGATTCAATTTACCGGCTCTAATAATCAGTCATTTACTACAACAGACACCACGGACACCTTCGGAGCCCCTGTTGAGGTTAATAAAACAAGCGGAACGCTAACGCTGAATAGTGCATTTGATTTTACTGGAGCAAGTATGACGTTCACGGTAACAGCGGGTACCGTAGACATGTCCACCTCCTCCATGTCGGATGTATACAATCTTTATATTAACGGTGGAACCTTTATTCATGGATCTGGGACGTTAACAACAAAGGGGACGACGAATGCCCTGCAGGTGAATGGAGGAACGTTTACGGGAGGGTCTGGTGATGTTAATTTTGCTTCTGGTGGGGAATTGGAAATAGATAGTGGAACCTTTACGGCTCCAACGGGAAACCTGGCTCTCTCTTCTACACTGCACGTTGCGAGTGTGGGGGCGACGTTTAACCACAACAATGGAACGATTACATCAACGACATCATCTCACTTGAATATTGAGGTAGAAGGAGGGGTCGGAACGATTACCGTCTATAACTTAACGCTTAACAAAGCTGGAGGATATAGTTTGAGTGTAAACGGGAGCTCAACGTTGGTCGTGCAAGGAACTCTTACACGAACCTCGGGACGTTTGAGCGAGGCGTCCTCGGCAACGTATCCTTTGCAAATAGAAGGAAATTTGGATTTTGATGCTGTTGAAACAAGTGGAACCTCGACTCTTCTCGTGACAGGTTCGGGAACGCAGACGCTTGATTTTGCAGATCCTGCTTCTTGGGATACGAATATCTTTGTGAACAAGTCAGGTGGATCTGCCTCGTTATTAACGGGGCTTACATTGAATGCGGCAAGTAACAACAATCTCACCATCCAAGAGGGTCGCTTTAATGTGAACGGACAGACATTGTCCGTTGGGGGCACGTTATCTGTGGAGAGCGGTGGAGACTATGCTATGACGGGAGATGAATCTGCTCCAACGCCGACCCTGGCCTCTGGAAGTATCGTGACCTATGTCGCAACTTCCGGTTCTCGGACGATTAAGGACTACGATTACAGTGCTTCAACATTAGCGTTCGATGGTATCGGTGGGGTGTTTATTATGACGGTTGGAGGCGAGACAGTAAGTAATCTTACCATTACAAATGGATCGTTCTATCTCAATGGAGATGATCTAACGGTCACGGGAACCTTTTCTAATGACGATACCCTTATTCTGAGCGGTAATGAAACAACAGTCTCGTATACAAACGATACGGATTCTGGAACGGTTCAATACAAAGGGGCTGTAACGGCTGCGAGCTTAAAGGGAGGCAACTCGTACTATAACCTTACCTTTGTTAATCCGAGTGGCAGTTGGACGGCAGCGGCACCCGTTGATATCAATGGATCGCTTACGGTTACATCGGGAACCTTTAATACGGGAGGATATGCGGTTACGCTCGCCGGCGATTTTACGAACGCGGCAACATTTACGCAATCGAGCGGAACGCTCACCTTGGATGGGACGAATCAGACCTTATCTGGTTCTACGACGTTTTATAATCTCACAAAGAATGTGAGTGCAGCGGCAACGTTGACCTTTACTGCAAGTCAGACTTTTACCATTGCAAATAATCTGGACCTACAGGGAGCGTCTGGCCAGTTGTTATCGCTTGTTTCAAGCACGCCGACGACGGCTATTAATATGTCTGCGGCCGGTACGGTGACGGTGCAGTATCTCAATGTGTCAGATAACAACAACACGGGTTCCACGATCAACTGTGTGGTGGGTTGTGTGAAGGGAACCGGAAACACAGGATGGATGTTTGCTTCTTCTGCAACGCCGTCCTCTGTGACGTATCAAGACACAGATGTAGATGGGGTTGTGGATCGCGTGATTATTGACTTTGGTTCGGCTGTTTCGATTGTGGGGACACTTTCCAACACCCGATTCACCTGGGTGAGCTCAACAGGAGCAAACGGATTTGGCGGATCATTGACAGGGAGCGCCTCTCTTGTAAGTGGAGACGTTGTCATTACAATCACAGGTTCAGAAACAGATGAGACGAGCCATACAACGCAACCGACACTTGCCTATAGCGATAACTCAACGGATGGAACGAATTACATTGCGGACGCAAGCGGTGATCTTATTCTCACGTTTGGTGCGACAAATGCTGCGGACGGCGCATCACCAATTCTTTTATCTTCCAACCCTGCAGACGCAGGTACGAATATCGCAAAAAATGCAACAATCGCGCTCACGTTTTCTGAACCAATAAATACGGGAACGTTTGCTTATTCGTGTTGTGGGGTAGGGACAGATCCTGGACGCTCCGGAGCGTGGACGGTGTCTAATACGGTTTATACTGTTACCCCAACCGCTAATTGGACAGGAGGCGACACGATGACGATTAACATAACGACATCTGCAGACACAACAGGAAATGCGTTTGGTGGAGCGGGTTCTGGAGCTGCGGATCCGTTTACGTTTACGATCGTACGCAACACAGGTGGAACGCCAACGCCAGGTGCGGGTCCAGACGCTACGGTAACTACGGCGCAACTTATTTCTCCAAACGGTGGCGAAACAATCACGGGTGGAACGGTGGTGACTCTTTCTTGGTCGGCATCGGGAGATAAATTGGCAACGATCAAACTCACCTACACGCTTGATCAAGGAAGAACATACAAATTGATCACGGAAGCGGAAGAGAACGACGGCACCTATACATGGACGGTCCCAAACATTATCGCGTCAAGTGTGTATGCAAAGGTAACGGGAATCACTTCTACGGGCGCTGATTTGGTGAGTGATAGCTCAAACGGAAGCTTCTCAATCGCGGCGGGTACAGATGTACCTGTGGTGAATCCAGACGATCTTCCTGATCAGCCGGCAGACACCTCAACGCCTGTTGCAACGATGCAACGCGCAGACGGCACCTTTGTTGAGCTCCGGGAAGGAAACCTCTTCCGTGGCGAGACCTTGCCTGGCGTGTACCTAGTTCGCAATGGCACACGCTATGTGTTCCCATCTGAGTCGGTCTTTTTCTCCTACTATGATTCCTTTGACGGCATCGAATTTGTGAAAGACAATCAGTTGCAGGCGTTGGACATTGGCGGGCGCGTAACGATGGCACCAGGAAGGATGGTAAAGATCCAATCCGATAATCGTGTGTTCCAAGTTCAAGCGGACGGCTCCATGCGCCACATTCCAGACGAGGCGACCGCACGCAGCCTCTACGGGGATACGTGGAATCAACAGATTACCGACATCGCTGTAACGTTCTGGTTTGACTATCCAATCGGAGAACCGTTAACAAGTTTGTAGGTACCCACACCCCCGATGCCGCAGAGCTCGGGGGTTTTGGTATACTGTATCTATCGTAAAACAATCGTATGGCACAGCCCCTTGTAGTACAGGCAGCAAAGCTTTTTTTGGTCGACCTTGTGGGCGGCGTATTGGGTTTTCCGGTGTGGTGGTATTCCAGAGGCGCCGTACGTTGGTCGCATTTTATGTGGGATTGGTACGCGAGTTACCGTGCAACATTGGCCGTAGATGTGTGGGTCAAAAATTTGTTTGTTCCCATGTACGGCTCGTATGACATTGCCGGGCGATTGATTAGTTTCTTTATGCGTTTGGTGATGATTTTTTTACGGTCGTTCCTCTTGCTGATTGTTTCAATTTTTCTCATGATTGTGTACACAATTTACTATATTTTGCCGCCAGTTGTTGTTGCTGCGTTGCTCTACCATGGCCTCGGCTTGTTTGCCTAATATGGAAGAACAAAAAGAAATACAACCAAACGAGACAGACCTTTTGGCAAATCTACCATTTGTCTCCGCAAGTGAAGAACGTCCGTATGATTTTGGTGTCCTTGTAGACCAGTCGTTTTTTGTTTGGAGTGATCGGCTAGACCGTGGATCTCGAGCACTGCGCAAGACAAAACAATCCATTGATCGGTTTATTACGTTTCTTGCTCTGTTGATTACAGGGGTTTGCTTAGCTCTTTTTCTGGTTTCAACGTTTGTTTTGTTGCCGTTAAGTGCTTGGCAGACAACACGTTTCTGGACAGATCCGTCCTCCGCACAGCTGCTTTTTTGGTTGACGATCTCCGGATTGATGTATATTGGGTATCGTCGTGCCCTGGGAAAACGTGAACCGACAGAACGGGGCTTACGTGAAGATGTCTCCGTGCATCCATTACAAACCACGTGGGAGGCGGCAAAGCAGATGCAAGATAACGTCTGGGTGGACGTAGGATCCAGATGCACACAGGAGGCGTGGAAGGGTTTAGACGATGCGGCCGTGCTTGCCGAGCGATTTGGTCATCGCTACATTGGGCTTCTCCATTTGTTTACCGGGCAGTTGTCTCAGCCAAGTGTGGGGCATTTATTTGCACGCCTTGGAATTACGTTTGAACAAATTAAGGATCCACTTACCCACAAACTCGCCGAGTATCCCAAGGCACAAGCAGGGGAGGGTACGGCCGATCGCGTGGATCCGTTAGGCCAGCGTGCGATTTTGGGCGCAGCCGTACATGCGGCGATGCACGGACGGACGGTCATTACGCCCGTGGATTTGTTTGTGAGCGCTTACCGAAACTCGCCTTTTTTACAGGAGATGTTTTACGGCGTAGATATACAGGAGGAGGCAATGGAGAACGTGCTTGCGTGGCTGCAGATTCGAGAAAATCTTCGCGCCCGATGGCAGGCATTTAGGAAGGCGAGCTTTTTAAAGCCGACCGGCAATATGAACCGCTCCATGACGGCGGTGGCAACTCCCTTGTTGGATCGCGTCAGTACAGACCTCACTGCGCAGGCCGCGCGCGCGGGACTCCCAATGCTTATTGGTCGTGAGACAGAAATGGAACGTATTTTGCGTGTGTTTGAAAGTGGAGGCAGGAGTGTTGTTCTTGTTGGGCAACCGGGTATCGGAAAGCAAGCGATCGTGGACGGCATTGCAGAACGGATGGTCAAGGAAGAAGTGCCGGCACTGCTCAAAGATCGGCGTTTGGTGAGTATTGATGTTGGACGACTCGTGGCGGGAGCCACACCCGCGCAGGCAGAAGAGCGCCTCCTCCTGGCATTAAATGAGGTGGGACGATCCGGCAACATCGCATTGGCGATTCCAAATATAGACGACATCGTGGGCATTACGGCAGGGAGCGCACAGAGTTTGGATCTTTCCTCCTTGCTCGCACAAGAATTAGAAAAAGGGTATTTTGTACTCATCGCCACCACGACCCCTGCCGCATATAGAGATGCGATTGAGGGCTCCGCGCTTGCCAATAGTCTGACAAAAGTTGATTTGGATGAACCGAATAAAAATCAAGCCATTCAAATTATTGAGGCAAAAGTTGGCAAGTCTGAGGCGGAACAGGGAGTGCTCTTTTCCTACGAGGCTGTTGAGGCGCTTGTGGATCTCACGGCGCGCTACCTACACGACCAATTTTTGCCAGACAAAGCCATTCGACTCATGGAGGAGACAGCACTTATGGTCAAGCAGCGTCGGGGCATTGGAGCGACCATTACCAAGCAGGATGTGGCACAAATTGTATCTACGGCGGCAAAGGTACCACTCGCATCCGTCACGCAAGACGAAAAAGAAAAATTATTGGCATTGGAAGAACACTTGCACGCCCGTGTGATTGGTCAATCCGAGGCGGTCACTATGGTATCTGCCGCTCTCCGTCGCGCACGGGCGGAGATGCGATCGGGTAGGAGACCCATTGCAAACTTTTTGTTTCTCGGGCCGACAGGTGTTGGGAAAACAGAATTATCCAAGGCGATCGCGGCTACCTATTTTGGAGATGAGGAGGCGATGGTTCGTTTGGATATGTCCGAATATCAGGATCCGTCCAGTATTCATCGGCTGATTGGTGTTCCCGGGTCGCGACAGGGCGGATTGTTTACCGAGGCGGTACGCAAGCAACCATTTGGGCTCGTCTTGTTAGACGAGTTAGAGAAGGCGCATCCGGAGATTCTCAATGTTTTTTTGCAAGTGTTTGATGACGGACGCCTCACGGATGCTGCGGGACGAACGGTTGATTTTACCCAAACGATCATTGTTGCAACATCCAACGCAGGGTCGCACTATATCCAAACAGAGGTCAAGAAGGGAATAACCATGGATCAAATCAAAACGCACCTCATGGAGGAGGAGTTGTCACAATACTACCGACCGGAATTTTTGAATCGCTTTGACGGTGTGGTGGTCTTTACGCCGCTTACGATGGAAGACGTTATGGCGATTGCGCATCTTATGCTGGAGGGTGTACGTGGACGACTAGACGAGAAAGGTATTGTGTTTACGGTGTCCGACGCAGCATTAAAGGAGCTGGCGGTGGCAGGGTATGATCCGCAATTTGGCGCGCGTCCGTTGCGTCGGGTGATTCAGGAAAAGGTAGAAGATCCGTTGGCGACCTTGTTGTTGGAAGGGAAGGTGGAACGTCGCGATACGGTTGTGTTGGAGACCGGCGGACAGATGCGGGTAGAAAAAGCCCCCGCCCTATGACCTGGTTTATAGGGTGCGTGAGTTTTTTGCTCGCCGTCTGTTTTACACCGATTGTTGGAGCCATGGCCACGCGATTTGGCATCGTGGATCACGTAAAAGAGCGCGGTCGCAAGGTGCACAGACGCACAACGCCTCTGATGGGTGGCGTGGCAATTCTGTTGGCAATGGTCGTTACGCTTCTTGTTGTGTTGATACGATCCGATCTCCTAACAAGTGGGCGGGTAAGTACAGCTCATTATGTGGGGTTGCTGATTGCCGGATGTGTGTTAATGATCGGTGGAGTATTGGACGATAAGTTAAATCTCTCCCCAAAAGTTCAAGTGCTGTTTCCTATTTTTGCAGCTCTTGTGGCGATTGCAGGCGGTCTCGGTATAGAAAAAGTTACAAATCCTTTTGGCGGCTTTTTGCTCTTTGAGACCATGAGCTGGGATCTCTTTGCTCTTGGATCTCATATGATCACCTTCAGTTGGCCGGGCGACGTGTTTGTTTTTCTTTGGTTGCTGGGCATGATGTTTACCGTAAAGTTGCTAGACGGTCTTGATGGTTTAGCAACGAGCATTGGATCCGTGGGTGTTTTTATGGTGCTGTTGTTGGCAGGGACGGTAACCTATTTTCAACCGGACGTTGTGGTTCTCTCGTCCATAATTTTTGGAGCCTTTTTGGGATTTTTGGTGTGGAATCTGCACCCGGCTCAGATTTTTTTGGGCGAGGGCGGGGCGCTGTTGATTGGGTTTTTTCTAGGAGCTCTGGCGGTTATTTCTGGCGGAAAGATAGCGACGTTACTCTTGGTAATGGGCATTCCGATTTTGGATGTGGCGTGGGTGATGTTGAGGCGTGCGCGTACAGGAAAAAAGGTGAGTCAAGGAGATAGGCTGCATTTGCATCACCGGCTTTATGATTTGGGCTTAAACCAGCAACAGGTTGTTGGGAGCTATACCTTATTGGCCATGGCCTTTGGGTCATTGACGCTTGTGCTACCAAGTTTTGCAAAGTTGATCGCCTTAGCCTGCCTTGCCCTTTTTATGCTGACCGCCGCCTATGTGCTATTGATTGTTGAGGGAGAAAAACGGTAAGATCATTCTATTCATCTTATTTATCCTATTCTATTTATGAAATTGACTCAGAAAATCGGAGGTGTGGCTCTTGCCCTCATGCTTTTGGGTGGAGGGTGTTCCAATGGACCATCAGTAGATGTTGCCGGTCAATTGGCGGTGATTGGTTTGCCAAACGGAAAAACGATTCAGGTAGAGGTTGCGCGTACCCCAAGTGAGCGAGCCGCCGGGCTGTCTGATCGTACCTCGTTAAAAGGGGGAATGCTTTTTTGTATGGGAGAGACAAAACAGCAGAATTTTTGGATGCTGGGGATGAAGATTCCAATAGATATGGTCTGGATTCACGGTGGAGAAGTGCGCGGTGTATCGGCCCAAGTGCCCGTGAGAGAGAATGAGGACTGGGCACGACGCTCCAGTAACGAGCCGGTGAACATGGTTCTAGAGCTTCCATCCGGAGCGGCAAAGGGGTTTGGTCTTGAGCCGGGCGTGATGTTGGAGGATACAAACTCGGCATGTGGATAAAAAATGGTGCAAGTAAGTTATACTGAATAAAACAATCCTATGAAATCATTTTTTCAACGTTCCTACGCAAAGTACGCCATGATTCTTTTGGGTGCTTTTGTAAGCATTGGTCTCGGTTTTATAATGGTGTCGGCAGCGGGTGCGTCTATCGGATACAATCAGCAGACAGCGGAATCAATTGGCTCCGTAGATACAGCCGTGATCGCTTCCAATACGATTACGGCACAACGGGTGCGCGTGTCTGGCTGGACATTTAATAAAAACAATAAGCAAAAAACAACAACGGTCCGTATTACAAATGACTTTGCCGGAATGGACGTTGTAGATACGCTCGTCCCGGACATTAGCCGACTTGATGTTTTACAAGCGTATCCTAACGCGAGTGAGAAATCGGGATTCCATTGGTATGCACCTTCGCGGTACTATGATGGCCTAGACCACACGCTTTACTTCTTTGCAGGCGATGCCGATGCGGACTCCTGGGACTTTATTGGATCAATCATGCTCCCAAAGGTGGATTCCGGTGTGGTGGGGTCATTGGATTTGATTGACCATGCCAATGGCAATAATTTGATTGTTGGTTGGGCAATGGACTTGGATGATCTCTGGGTGGAGCATTCGCAGGTACCTGTGGCGGTCTATGTGGACGGTGACTTTGTGTCATCTGGTGTTGCCTCTATTTCTCGTCCGGACGTAGAGGCGGCTTACAAATCCAAGGTGGCAAACGTTGGTTCCAACCATGGGTATCGAGTGGTTGTGACACAGGACCAGCTTGTGGACTATAGGGACGGAGAGACACATCGCTTGGAGGTTTTTGCCCTTGAGGTAAGCGAAGGAACCATACAGTCCGTTGGTGTCTTGTGGCCCACCATTACAGAAGCGGGCATGATGATATACGGAAATCCTCAAATATTTGATGAATTTGATGAAAGCGGGCTCTAATAAAGGATTTAAAACACCCCGGGAGGGGTGTTTTTTAGACAGGAAATACAGTAATAGCGTAATGAAAAGAAAATATTTTGTGCATTGAGCATAACGGCGGCGGTCAGCCGCGCGCGTTCGGTAGAAATGAAGCGTAGCGCCATTTCTG
>DOMJ01000013.1:0-7512 GCA_003509895.1 Candidatus Uhrbacteria bacterium
TGAATATCCAGGTATTTTTGCGTCGTGGGCCGATTTGGACTGCTGTTGAGTTTTTGTTTTGTTGCCATACCTAGGTTATCTTCTCATCATCGGGAACAAACACGCCACCCGTATTCACGACCAGAGATAAATCGCGCAGACGCGATCCGTGAAGAGACGGTTTTGTGTAGGAAGGGGGTGGTGGCGGAAGTTCTTTTTTAAAAATCTTGGCTCTGAGTTCTGCGTCAGACTTATTTTTATTCCAAACACGCAACGATGGTCTGCGTAATGTTTGCACCCAATTCAACGCAACATAGTGGAGCCCTTGCCCATTAATTTTAACAAAAGCAAACAGGAGCGTTACAATCCCAAGCGGAATCACAAGCAGTAAAAACAAACTAAAATCAAACAACTTATAGATGACTGCACCCACGAGTCCCGACGCCATAATCAACGTAAACTGTCGGACCGTAACGGGACCGATAATCTTACTTTCCACATCAATAAATTGTGGGATCACAAATTGTTCTGATTCTCCTGCCATGGGTACAGTATAACAGATTAGAAACCAACGCGTGGGTACAAAAAACCGTCCACGCTGTCAAGTGTTAATATCGCAGCGATGCGTTAAACGTTCGAATCTCCTGTAATTCTTCTAAAGTCATTCCACCCGGGTTAAGGGACTTGTCCGCTAAAACAGTTTCAATCGCTCCCCCTTGTTGTAGGGCCGCGCTCAATACGTTTCTATATAACCCAACCAGAGGACTCGATCGCCACGCCTCAACACCCTGAATCAAGAGTGCCGGATCACGCTGTGCCATCGCTCCAATGTCCTCACGAATATTCTCCAAAACCTCCGACGCGCTCCCCGGTAAACGCCTAAAATCCTCCAAATTCATGCGCTTAAGCTCCTCCACCGGACCCACAAGACGACGCTTGTATTGCACATCCACCACCGGCTGCTTACCGGATGATGTACGCGCTGCCGTTACGGTTGTCTGCGATAAAATCGTACGCGCCTTTTGACCCTCTCGTACAACCGGCGCTGATGCGGTCACTGGTACAGGCACAGAAACAGGGGAATCTGTCTTGTATTCCTTGGTACGAGCCTTTACGTAAGCAACTTTTTCTTCCGACAACTTTTTTGTTGCAACTTCGTGAGTATCCTCTAAATATCCCTCCACAACGTCCAACACGCGCTCCACGGTATGTGCGTCTAATCCAAGCCCACCTTGCGCAACAGAACGAGCAAGCGCCAGAGCAAAAGCCGAATCCGTGCGCACACCGGACAAACGCGCACCTACCAATACACGAAAACGCTTATCCAATTCCACGGGTGCAAACGAGAGCGATAATTTTCGCTTTACTTCATCAATTTTCTCATTTTCTATCCCACTTGGAGCCTGTGCTCCCCCTTGTTTCAGGTGATTCATCATCTTGGCAACTTCCGCCTCCTCCTCCACTTCCGGTAAGGAAAACTTCTTTTTTACTGGAGCCATGGTTGCCACAATTTCCTTAGCCGGTGCACGTATAATTGATTCTGTTGCCTGAACCGGCTTGGCAAAAACCGTTGGGACAGCTGTGGCTGGAGTTTGTTGACCTTTTGGTGAGGAGGAAAAAAGAGAGGCGATTCTTCCCTTTTTCTGTATAGCTTTCGGTTGAACAAGCACAGGCGGCGGTGGCGCAAGCTCGTGCGACGGATCCAACGGGGCGTTTACAATACCTGACTCCTTTTCTGATTCCCCCTTTCTCTCCGGATCCATTTGATCCAATTTTGCATCAAATGCCTCAACCGTTTTTACCACCTCCGGTTTTTGCAACGGCGGAATTATCTGTTGAGCCACTTTTTGATCTACAACATCCTTATTGACCTCTTTTTTTACTGGTAGCTCGTCTGCATGTATGCTCACAGAGACAGGAGGCTTCTCCGGTGTAATGAGAGGCACGGACGGAGCCGAAACAATCCGTGTTGGTGACTTGGTAACAGGTATCTCTTTGGGCGGATCCGCAACAATCTGTGCGGGTGGTTTTGCAACAGGAAGCTCTACAGATTCCTCCTTGACGGGTGGTGTTTTTTGAGCGGGAACGGCAACTGGCTCCGCAACAGGTGGAACAACGGCCGGTACATCCGGGACAGGAACCGGCACCGCCACAACGGGAGCAGGTACAACAGGCGCGGGCCTTGCTGCCTGATCTGCTAAGTAATCCGTGATACTCCTGCGAACATCAACAATCGTCCCTCCGGATGCATCAATGCGCTTGATGTTTATAATGGTGGCGTTTCCTCCCAAACTGGAGAACGTTCTATACGCCATTGAGCCCAAAAAAGAATCAATGGGTAAAAACCGCTTCTCAATCACATCAAGTGTTACGCGTGTTGCAAGCTTCTCCTCAAACTTCAACCGGTCCATGATTAAATTGCGAACTTTGTCTACCGGCTCATAACCAAAAAGCACTTCTTGTTGAATCGTATCCAACGCATCAATCGCGTCCTGAGAGAGACCGTAGGTTTTTGCAATCGTTTGGATATCCTCAAACCCGGATGCCAAAAAGAACGCTCGTATCTCTGCGGGCAGAAACCGATAGAGGAACATTCTCTCGGACGATTGAGGCATACTTAAATCTGTGTGCTAATACGCGTTCTGAAATGTTGTTGTGCCGTTTGAAGCTGTTCGTATAGTTCATCTCCAGCACCAACCAATTGACTTTGGTTTTCTAATACCTGTCCGACTTGTTGGATAATGCCACGATACATTTCTTCCTGTGGACCTCCCCGCGCCTTCTCAAAGTTTTCTAAGAGGCCGTTGAGGGCTGTTTTATCAAAGGTTTGCGCCACGGATCGTGCAACATCATTATTGCCACCATTTGCCGTTATATGGTTATTGATGTTTGTAATGATGGACGGATTGGTTGCAATGGCTGTTCTAAATTCACGTCTATTAGCCTCGCTACCAAGACGATTGTTTGCCGGTGCAGCCGGATTATAGCCATATTGTGTAATATCTCCGGATCCCGGCGCTCCTTCTCGCAATGCCCGATGAGCACGAATAGCCGTTGCAGAAGCACCCGTAATACCTCCCGCGGCAACACGTGTATCTAAATCATCTGCAATATTTGTACCCGTCACGTTTGCACCACGCATAAAGTTGAGCATCTCCACTGCACGAGCTTGTTCTTGTGGAGCACCTCCATTACGACTCGCCTCCACCAATGACTGCATCATTGGAATAGACTTACTGGAGGACATCGCCTCCGTGATAGCGTTAATCAAATTATTTTCAAACGCAGGGTCCAACGCGCCACCACCGGCTGTACGCATGGCATCTAAATCAATATCTTGTAAATTTAACCCTGCTTGGAGCGTATTGCCTAACGTTCCGGCTGAGTTTGCATTCATTAACCTGTGCGTTGTATCGTTGCTTGCCTGCGGAATGTCTCGATTGGCAACCGGCAATGCAGCAATTCTGTCTTGTTCGGTCTGATTACGAGCCGTTTCTGCCGCGTCCATTGGACGGTTTGTGTTGGCACGTTCCGCAGCCTGAATAAAGGCACGTGAGTATCCTTGTTGATTGCGGGCTCGTTGATCCGGCGTTAACGCTGGATCAAAGAAACGATCCAACATACCGGAACCGGCCATTGCCTCTCTGAAGTTGGAATCGGAAAAGTTGTCTTCAGAGAGACCTTTAAGCTCTCGGTCTGTCATCTTCTCAATAGAACTACGCATACCGCTTGCATCCACGTTGCCAAGACGTAAATCTTGTTTCATGCGCTCCTCCAACCTCTTGGCACCTGCCTCATCACCCGTATCTTTAAATTCTTTGAGTGAATCTTTTACCATAAGGCGGGCCTGTGCAGCTTGGGCAGGCGTACCCTGAAGCAATGTGTTCATGTGATCCTTGTTAGATGCAACAGAACCACGCAGTTGTGCCACTCGCGCTTGCGTGCGCGCACTTCCTGAATCTCTGTTTGCCTCCATATAACGCATACTTTCCTCCAAGGAAAGGTTTGCTCCAAACCCGGCTTCTTCTTGCTGTAAGCGTTTGCGATCTGCATCGTCCATACCACCCATTTTTCTAGAAACTCCCCGTGCGCCTCGTCCGATAGCTCCCCCTACAAGACCACCGCCCGCAATAGAACGATCGGCAAGACGATCCAGTCGTTTACGCGTGTATTGACGAAAATCGGCCGTTCGACCCTTTACTTGATCTGTTGCCAACTCAACCCCGGCACGACCGACTTTTTTGACTTGCCTTCCACCAAAACGCGCCGTTTTAGCCGTCAATGCGCCGGCGGTGGCCACTGGTGCTGCCGCCAACTTCTTGGACCAATCAGACCCCGTGCTTACAACTTTGGAAGCAAAACCACCCAATTGACTTGCTGTGCCACTCGCCATCTCTAATCCTGCAAGTAACAAAGCAATTCCGATTACGTAACCAAGCAAGTTAGAGGTATTAGAAGAGGCGTTTTGAATAATTCCCTGGTTCTCTTCTGACAAGTTGGTATCAAACTTATCCGCAAGCCCTTTTGGATTTGCACCCGTAGCTGCAAGAGACAACCACAAGAAAAATGCCAGAATAGGCCCAATCATTACGGCGGCCGTTAACTTACCCCACCAATTGCTATAGTAACTTCCCGCTTGAGACAGCATCCCGTCTGCCGCTCTGGCTCCAAACGCCGCAGGAGAGAGCACGATAAGCACCCAAATAATCACAATTCTATACACCATAACGGCAATAATCACCCCAATCACAATCACCACAATAATAATTTGAATGAGTGCGAATATGGATGTGGCCAATAAGGTGAGTGCAGCTCCGGATTCGGCCAATCCCGTTGGATTGTCTGATAGTTGATACTGCTCACGGATCTTGAGCATTTCAAAAAAATTCGCAAATCCCACTTGTTGCAAAGCGTTCACAAATGCATTCATCACCACCTGGCCGATATCAATAAATAACCCGGTAATAATACGGCTGTAGTTGATGGCAATGGCGGCAATAAGCAATTTTGGAATTTGTTGTTGCCAGTTGACTTTCTTGACTCCAAACATGGTGCCAAACGCAATGATCAACATAAAAGCAACAAGAGCGGTGTTGGCGAGATTACGAACAATCTCCCATCCCATCACAACAACCGGATGTCCAATAAAATCACTGTACTGCATAATAGGTTGCAGAATCTTGAGCTCCAATACAGCAATATTAGCCACGACGCTTGCGATTTTGTTGATGAGTCCCGCAAAAATATCGGCAATCCACAATTGAGGATCTTCCAAGATACTTACTGCAGAAACAGATGGAGCCACAAACACAAACAAACAAAGAACGGCGACCGAGCTTGCGATGCGACGAAGCATGAGTTTGTGACGTTGGAACCAGTTGCGCATGTGCCTTGTGATTAGCTCCAGTATAGCACGCACGAACAGGAGATGTGAGCATGCCTATCCACAAATAGAAGCTTGGCACGACCGACGTTTTTCGATCGTACCAAGGAGCTCTCAGGGTACCGTCAGCCGCGCGTTGCAGCCGTTGACACCGTTGTCCACACTTGTGGCCGGCAGACTGATTCCGTTCACGAAGAACGTTCCGTGTACCACCATGCCACCCGCCGTGCCCCAGTTGCTGCAGATCCACCAGGGGTTGGACAGCACATTGGCCGCCTCAAATTCCCCGTTGATCAGCAGCACATCACCCGGGTCCGTCGTGACCGTACCGCAGAGCTGGACAAATCCGCCTGCGGCCGCCTGGACCGTCTGCCACCCGCCATCCCAGACCCACAACTCGCCGTCGTGCGGGTTGATGAGTCCGGAGGGCTGCCAGCAGAGCTCAATGTGCCCCGTGGCGGGATCCGGGTCTTCCGCAGGATCATCGGCCGGCGTGGGATCTTCCTCCGACGGATCCGGATCATCCGAATCGTCGTCGGCGGTGTTGTTGGGCGTCGGATCCTCCACAGGCGGTGTAGGGTCCGAGGCGTCTTCCGGGCTGTCCGTCCACGTGGGCAACTGGCTGACGTAAAAGTGACCCTGCGTGAGTCCACACACCATGGTCCCGGTGTTGTGCGCCGAGGGAGTCGTTCCCACGTTGCTATCCACCGCAAACAGGTTAAACGGAATGGACGATCCTTGACCCGCCGGACGCGTGGCGTTGCCCGAATGCACGCCCAGGTGGACGTGATCTCCGGTGCAGCTTCCCGTGCATCCATCCAGACCCAGCGGCTGTCCGGCTTCCACCCAGCTGTCGCTTTCCACCAGCGTCTCTGACATATGCCCCAGCACGCTGTACGTGCCGTCGCCGTGGTCCACGTTGACGTGCAGGCCAAAGCCGTTGCCGTCGTTGTGCACGTAGGCCACGCCGTCCACCGGAGCGTACATCACGGTGCCTGCCGTGGGCGGGTTGGGCGTGTCCAGATCCACGTCATAACGCGTGGAGTTGTACTGATGCGACCACGACCCGTTGGCACCCTGCGTGCAGCGCCAGGCCGTCCCGGTCGGGAACGGCATGTGCACCGTGGGCCGACCATCCACCATCGCCGGGCTTCCGCCCACGTCACCCGCAACATCGGTCTCGCTCGGACCAAAGTTGCACGCACACAGAACCATCACAATCACCATCATCACTCGCTTCATCTTACTCTCCTTCCCGATACGGACAGGGCGCCCGATCGATGTCTGAACTCATCTCACCATGCGGAATAGACAAGGCACTATGCACTCTGTCTCCCGTCTTCGCCTGCGCACCGTTGATCGTCACTCGCTCACGTACCAAACGAACCATGGAAATGTCTTGTTGATCCGTCATCTCCTTCTCATCCCAAAACGCACGCACGCGCACGTCTCGGGAATGACCGATCACATCTCCCGCACAGAGCCGATCGCCTACAAGCACGAGCGGTTCCCACACGTCGTCCACTACCAGCACGGCGCTCGCGTCCCAGTGGCGGATGGAAATAGATCCAACACGCGTCCCGATCACCTTGCCGTGCTGAGGCGCCACAATGTCCGCAAAGGCATCGGCCGAGAGTTCCAACTGCCAAGGCGTTGCCACACCAACCGTGAGCGAATCCTCACGCAAAAACGGAACCGTGAACAGAGGTGTGTAGGTGTACCCCGGCTCATCCGGTTGAACACACGTACAGCAGAACAGGAAACCAACACACAAAAGCAATTGTCGCACCATGATAAAACCCTCCAACGGTATGTGACCGTCGCCCTGAGCGGTTACAGGCCTCCCCAACCCGGAACCACCCAGAGGCAAAGATCACATTGTGCGCCCCAAGCGCTTGAGGCGCCTCCCCCCGATCTGTACATGTCGTGCCCAAGCTCACGGACGAGCAAGTGGTCCAAAGTGACTCTCTGGTTCCACCGGGTTGTCGTTTACTTGGCGCCAACAGGTCCATATCAACAGAGCTGATTCAATGCGTCAATCGCCCATTCTGGGGGTAATAGAAGCATTTTTTGACGATCCTTCTCGACACAAAATCAGCTACTCTCTCAATCACTCTCCCCCTATTTATTTGATTTCCTTTCCAAAGCTG
>DOMJ01000013.1:7610-16741 GCA_003509895.1 Candidatus Uhrbacteria bacterium
CCAACAGTCTGTGGATAACTTGTGTACAAGGCCCTCAACTTAGTCGCTAATGTTGGCTCAAATACTCGTTTCCTATTTTAAACTCAAAAACCCTTTGTGAGGGCTCTACGTTGACAATTCTCCAAATATATGCTAGCTTATAGGTAGGAAGACGTGCCTGGCAGGGGATTATCCCGCTTGGGTGCCACTTCAACGCAGCGCCCTACGGCGCGGCAAATGCCGCCCTTCGGGGCAAAGGAGAACGCCATGCGTTCCATGCTCATCGCGGCGCTGCTCGGCAGTGTCCTGTTCACCGGTTGCGTCGACCCGTCCCTGCTCCCCGGGGACGACGACATCACCGTCAGCGGCGACGTTACGGTCACCCTGACCCTCGACCGTGAGGTCGAGGAGATCGAGTACGAGATCGACGGACACCCGTCCCCGGCCACGGCCACCCTCGAGGAAGGCGGTCCGTACGCCCTCGAGGCGGAGGTTCCCGGTATAAACCCGATCAACCTCCCGTGGGCACGCCCGCCCTGCGACCTCACGGTCGCCCACGGAAAGGTGGAGGTGACCACCTACAACAACGAGATCTGGGCGGCTACGTTCGCCCAGCCCGAGACCGTCGAGAGCACCGTCCGGGACGGAGGGACCCTCACGGTCCCCACCGTGGATGCCCCCTACAACGGGCACGCGTACGGGTGCTCCGTGCAAGGCCCTCCCGAGACTAGGATCTTTCAGACCTCAGACGGACAGTACGTCGAAGGATGGCTCGGGGGCTTCTATGTCCTCGATCACGAGATCAAGCGTCTCGGCGAGAATGGGGAGGAGCATTTCGATGCTCGATTCAACGAGGACTTCACCATCCTTAGCGGAACGGTCATCGATGGGTTCGGAGGTCACATCCCCATCCATTGCGATCGTCTCTGATCGATCGCTCCCGCTCACCCTTCACGACCCCGCCCGTACCTCCTGTACGTGGCGGGTGTCCCTTTTTCTAAACAAAATGCTTTCTTTTCTCAAACATAAAAGAGCCTTGCGGCTCTTTTATGTTACAAATTATTGGTTGGTGTGATGCGAATATTACCATCCCAGTTGATCCAAGGATTATTGTAATTGCCATTTGGATAACCGGGATCATTGATTTCTGTACGTGGCCAACGGGTTTGATCACATTCCCCATAATTAATAGGTGGATCATATTCAGACCCCTGACACGTAGAGTTGCCATTCGGTCCAATCGTACACACACCCGTACAGTAATCCCAGTTATCTTTTACGTACACCCGCGGTTGGAAGATACACACATCCCCACCCGGCTCATAACACGGCGAGTTTTCTAAGATGTTTGTGCCCGTTACATAATGACACTCACGCCCAGCGACCTGGAGCCAGTTAAACATCCCCGGCGTACAACGATAATTATGTTGGAATTGGAACGGTCCGCTTTGACAACTATCGGACGTCTTGCCCCATTCTTCTTCTCCGGATGGAGGCACACAAATTTGCTGCTGGCTCGCGTTCAACCCACGGTGGGCTTTGTAATAGTTGTCATCCGTTGTAGACCCCACCTCATCACCACGCCCCCAAACATTGGCGAGCGAATTTGGAATACTCAGCAATGTTCCCCAACCTGTCTCCTGCCCATCTCCCCAATCCACAATCACATTCTTTAATGGATATTGGTTTGGATCGGTAAAGGCATAGAACTCAATGTTTGCCAAGAAGCTCCGTTGCGCGTTCCAAATACGTCCCGCGCTACCGTTGACACTAAACGTTCCCGTTTCACCTTCCACACAATTCGTCCCTACGCAATTATCCGTCACGCTCGCCACTTGCGGAGATGTTGGCGTTCCATTGTTTGGTCCCGTGCCGTTTGCATCTCCGTCTTGCCGATCATCAAGATCACCGGCAGAGAAAGGTCCGAGTCCAATTTTTTCATACACACCTGTTCCTCCAACCGTAACTGGCGCATCGGCATTATTGGTTGAACGGACAATCGTAACTGTCTCATCGTCATACTCCCAGAAAGAATACACGCGTGCAAAGAATTGCTTCAGACGACCTAACACCTGCGCCGGCGTAGAACCCGGATTTTTAATTGGAATAATATTCGCGTTTGGAACCGATGTGAGATCTATTGAACAGGTGTTGTTAAGACACAGCGTTCCAGGCGACCCTCCGCACTGCGAATCCGTATCACACATCAAATCCGAATCTCCTCCGTCGCACTGATGCTCCGTTGTAAAGACGAACGATTCCCAGTTACCATTTGGATTTGCGTCAACCCAGGTAGACGAATCAAAGAAGGTGCCGTTTGCCAAGGCTGAGTTACAGACATTTTGTGAGGTTCCAAGCGCAGCTGCCTGGTTAGCCTCACCAACAACAGAACTCCCAGGATGTCCATAATAACGCCTACAAACATAGCCCAACTGATAAGAGATATCGTCCACGTCTGCCACACAGAGTCCTAAATCCATGGCGCCGCACCATGCATCTCCATCGGTTGTATCCCAATCACCAACAATATAGGAAGTCGCAATGTCATTTGCCTGCATAGACCCCTCATCACACCCAACAAAACAAGCAAAATTATTTACACCCGACAAACACTGCCCTCCGGTTGGCGCTGTGTAGTTTGGACAATCCGTCGCAATATCACAGTCAAACTCACCTCCATTTAAGGCAGACGGCAAAGAGAAACTTGTATCATCGTAACTTCTGGCAGACGTTGTGAGGTTTCCTGTAAGCGTGGTGCAAGCACTTCCCTCCGCAAGCGGTTCCAAGAGGAGGTTTGAGTTGTTACATGCCAACACGGTGGCACCGGCAAAGTCTGCCTGTGTTGGATCGTTGATTGTTATCTGCGATGCATCCGTAAACTCATAACTTGGCACAATACGTCCCACGTCATCCGGCTGTGTTACGCTGTTGTAACTCAACGCACTTGGCATTCCGGCTTCATTAAGTGTGTATTGCCAAGCAACATTCTGGTTTGGCGTCAACGCACGGTTTGTATAGGCCGCGTTACCAACGGTATCTGGCTGATTACCGTACCCTGCCTCTACGCTTGTAAAGGCGAGCTCTGAGCATCCAAGATAATATTCCCAGTTATGCTCCAAATCAGAGATCATTAAACTTTCTACAGGCCACAAAGGGACGTAATAATTATCTAGAAGACTGTCCGCATTCCACTCATATCCTCGTACTCTGCAGCTTGCATAACGGTCCTCAAGAGCTTGGAAGTCCTCGTCGTTTACCAAGTATCCAAACGCCGTGTCTGTGCCCTGTTCAGATGCAGGACCAGAAGTTCCGGACCAGGTGGCTCTACTAAAGATTTCTTCCTCGTCCGTCAACCCAAGATCCAATGCCGTTGAGTTAATGGGCACCTTCATTCCATTGGCAACCATGTTGGCAGGCGGAGCACACACGTCTCCGGGTACCGCACCGATTGCATCAACCGGAAGCTCGTACTTTGAGCCATATGGCACACAGAAGTACGGACAGTCCTCAAACACATCACCTTCTGGCCCTGCCGAGTTTCCACACACGTTGGCGTCTGCCTCACAGGCTCCAATCACAGCAAAGTAATTTTTTGGACACGCCACACTCGCCCAACACGAGTTATATTCATCTGCGTCACATCCACCGGTCGCAGCCTCGGATCCGCTTGCGTTTTCCGGAATATTTCTTGTAACACCGTTTGCGGTTGCATTCACCATTTGCACAAACCAAGCACCCAACGGATCCGTAAATCCGATAGGAGGTGTTGGCACGCCCGTGGCATCCGGTGGGAAGGAAGCGGCACACGCAGGCGCAATGGTGTCATTAATGTCATCGTTGCTGATTGTATCCTGCGCACCCGTTACGCCCAAGTCAATAAACACGCTGTTTTGTGTGCAGTACGCGGTGTTAGCAATAGAGAATCCCGCCTCGGTGAATTTATTATAGATATCTGTGCCGCCACGCAACTGGTCTACCGGCAACCAGAGCAAACACGCGTTTTTATCCTGGCTCGCGTTAATATTGATGCTCAAATCACTCTGGATACAGAACCCCGGCCACCCAATAAAGGTGTTCTTTGCGGTAATAAACTCACAGATGCCTCCGCCACCACCGGCCGTGTTGCTACATTGATTATCTCCCGTACAAGAGCTCCCCTCAAATTCTCCCCCAACACAGACCCCCGGAAGCGCGTCTTCACCATTTCCTCTCGCCAAATTTAAACTCTTCACCCCTCCACCGTATTCGGCCGTGACATAGGAACAATCACACGCCTCACCGCTGGCACAATAGGTTGCGTTGGCAAAACCGGGCCTAAACGCCGTTGGACGTTCTTCTAATGAACCATCGTTTGGCAAAACAAGCGCACGCTGTGCCGTCCAGTTTGTTACGATGTCATTTGGGAATGGAGCGTTACTTTCCGGGTATCCACGGCACTCTTGTCTGGTGGCGTTTACCAAATCCGTTCCATCAACAGAACTTGCACAAAGACCATTAAAACACTGACCGGATTCTGCTACCGTTGGTGCAAGATTACAGAAGACTCCAGGACTGGTACCGCAATCCGCATTAGAAGCACAGGCGAGCAACGTATCGGTACACTGACCAACAGAACAACTTACTCCATTAGCCGTTCCGGTAACACATGGCCCCAGCGTAACGGCAAGCCGATAATCTTCCTCCGCATCCGTACAAATCGCATCTGCGTTTAATCCAATACAGAAAGAATCCGACGTACACGGTGCCGGTACTCCATTGTCCCACTGACCGATCACCGAATTATAAGCCGTTACACCCCCTGCGACATTGTAAATCTTGTCACTCACAGAGTTCTGACACAGCTGCTCCGGATTAATGTTGATCTGACTGTAGTCCTGCACGGCATACTGATCCGGAATAGAGTATCCCGAGAACTCGGATCCATACCAGGTTACATCTCGATTTGCGTATTCCACATCATCTAACAATCGTGTTGGTTCTTCTATCCAATTAGAACAGAATGATTGACTGCCAAGAGAAGAATACTCGTTACACAGACTCACCGAATTACACACACTCACAAATCTTCCTTGTTCATCATCCCAGGCAGACGTTTGATTATCGCACGCCAACCATTCGGAACACTGACGGTCTCGGCGCACGTTTAAAATCGTGTTCGCGTCGTTTGGTTGAGTTTGATTTACTCCAAAAAGACTTTGGACTCGACCCGAGACAGAAAACGTTTGGCTTAGGTCACAGACACCAACGTTGCCTACAAGCTGACCGTGTTGAGCGCCGCCAAGACACATAATCGAATCTGGGTTTGGCTCATACGCTTTGTAACATGAACCTTGTTGGTCTGCTCCAAACATATCCGTACGTGTTCCACAGTCTTGATCTATAACACATGACCCCTGTACTTCCACATTATAGGAAGGTAATCCACCACTAAAACCCGTTTGTGATGGGTAGACGCAGAAACTCTTACACAAATCGATCGTCGAACCGTCTGGGAGCGTAAACTCCCCTCCTCCATCCACGCTACAATCAACCGGATCCACAGGGGTAAACGGCTGATCCGCGTTTACTAACGTATCTGCATGCCAACTTTTTATATAACTTGCCGACGCGTTAAACGTAACAAACGGCGTTGCGTTATTGTTCAATCCAACACAGCCCGTCTCTTGGGAAATAAGACCGTTGCAGGACTCGGACGGCGCATCATCCGCAGGATGAATGCGATCATTATTTAAGTAGAAGTAAGGTCTGCCATTTGGATGCAACCCATCGGCTGTGTCTACCACATCCACAAACTCGGCACACGCGTTTTGCTCGGCCGGACACGTTCCAACCCATCCGCTGTAATCCGCCTCATCTCCGTTATGCCAAATGCCGAAGTCCGTACCGCCAATCAGATAACTGTCTGTGAGTTCACTTGCCGCATCAAAGAGGCCATTATTGTTGATATCATCGTAATAGCATGGCTCACTCACACCCACACGGAACCACCCCGCATAGCGTGTACCCTCAATGGTGACAGACGTTTTATACTCACATTTTTGACTTCCCGGATTCTTAAAGTAGAACAGGGCTCCGCCGTCCGTGCTGTACGCATCGCAGAATAAATTCTCCTGTTCACACAAAATGTCCTCGTAACGATCCGGGTCGTTTAGCAAGGCGACTCCCGCGTAGGCGATAACCTCTGAATGATCAATGTTAAAGGTGGGACTGCCGTACAGCGTACATCCGGCAGCATTTGCCGCACACCTATACTGAGGTAAGTCTACGAGATAGATTTTTTCATCACGTGAGATAACTTCCGAATCCTCTGCCAAAACAGGTGCAAGGGTAAACGGTGCATCTATACCATTTGATTGGAATCGACACGTTGTTTGTCCCGGGAACACGGTACACACATCCTCGCCATTAAACGCACAGGCCGTTGGTGTTGTAGGCGAGGCTCCAAGCGTGCAGGTGAGATTAAACGCCTGTGGGTATGGGCTATTTGAGTTTTGCGTGTTAAAGAACCCTTCACAACCAATCACCTCCTCGCGACAAATAGAGGCAAACGACTTTAAATCAACCGTTTCTCCACGGTGCGTTGTATATTCCTGACATCCCAAGAAAAACTGTGGCGCCGCAACCCCCTGTGGCGTTTGATCGCACGTAGACGGTGTTACCCAGCTATTTTCTATGAGATACGCGGTGTCCTGAACCTCGCGCAAAATCACGTTGTCCACGTATCCGGCGGTGCCTGTTAGATCAAACGTTAAGCGTGCCGTTGCCTCATCAAATCCCACAGCCGTTGGCGTAACTGGGCCAAACGTATACTCCTGCCATCCACTTGTAAGCGTAAGGGGGGTCATCACGTTTATGCTTGGACCTGTAGCTCCTACAAAATCCGCCTGCAACGTGCCGCTTCCCTTGGCCCAGAACGACAAAATGTACCCACGATCAGCAAAAATCTCTCCCTCACTCAATTGTGCCGCCACCACATCTCCAATTTGCATGGAACGGCCACCGGCTGCAACAGATTCGTTACTGTAAATGGACGATCCTGCAATGTCTGGCCAATCGCTTAGGCTACCGTTCTCAAAAAACTCTCGCAGCACAAACCGCGTATTGTTTCCTGTATTTCCGGTATATCCGCGACAACCGTTTGAGGCGGCCGTACACTGCGTACTCTGTGACGGCATAATGTTATAGGTACAATTGCCGGCAGATACGTTCCAAACTCCACCCGTTGACTGACAGTCCACAAGCGTTGAATTGGTTTTGCGATACGGGCTACACGCATTGTCCACCGTAATCGTATCTGAATAATACCGATAGTGAATGTCCCCATCGGCATCATAAAACTCACGACAATCCGGGTCTAGGAAAATGTCTGCGTGTTGCGTACATCCCGCAGGAGCCGTTACAGATGTATCCACACACGCTCCGGAAGACGCATTAAAATTCGTACAAGGAGCATCTCCCGCATTGGATCCCTTGAGCGACCATGTTTGCAGTTGGAATCCGGCCGAATCCGATCCTTCCCACGTGTAATACACCTCCCCTGTTCCGACGGCCTCATCCACCTCCTGACACGTGCGTACGTCCGTAAAGTAAGCGCGGCTCTCTCCACCTTCTGCCAATGCATCAAGATTGGTGAATTCCGAACATCCCGCCACTTCTGCGGTACAACTTCGTGCCGTGTCTGCTATAAAGTAGGTTGGGAAAACAGCAGCAGAGAAATTTGATGCCAGTTGACGATATGTGTCGTACCCCACACATTCAGACGGACACACGTTGGTTGAATTAATAATTCCCGGAACCGTTGGGTCTCCATTTGTAGGCGTGTAAGCGGTACAGCCAACTTCAGACGCTCTACAGACAGGCGCGTATTGATCACAAGCAGCCGCGTCCGTTGCATTTCCGGTACACGCTAAATAGTCCGGTGCAACACGAATAGCAACGCGCTCCGAAGACGCACCGTACCCCACATGGAAGTTTGTGGTAACCTCCTGCTCATCTATTTGTACACCGTCAATATAGGTATCCCCGGCAACGGCCTCCAAACGAACCGTCATCCATGTATCAGCACTTGGCGTGGTAAACGTACAAGAAAAGCGTTCATAGGTATCTCCCGCGGTCCCCTCAAAGAAAATCGTTCCTCCACCAGACGTACAGTTTGGAGAATTTTGAGACACGGTCGGAGTAACACCTACATTCTCCGCAGTAACAAAGGTCAACAGAGACTCAACGTCCGTGTTTAAAGCTGTTTCACCACGCGCATGGAAAGAAACCGTCACGAATTGATTCTGTGGCAGACGTACCTGCTCCGCAGTAAGAATCGCTTCACCCTCCGGAATCCAAACGGCATCTGAACCAAAAGCTGAATCAACACCCGCTGTTCTATATTCAACAAGTGCACCAACATCCCAATAGTCCGGCACGTTGTCTTGATCCGTATCGTCCTCAAAACTGGCATTTAATACCGGATTGAGAGTAGAAGAAGCTGCTCGTACCAAATCGGAACACCCCGCATCTTCCGCTCTACACGCCTGTACTTGTGCGTTCAAATACGTTCGCACGGCAGACACATCCGCAACCGTTGCAGGATCTGTGTCTACAATGTCAACAGAGTCATCCGTAGGATCCGTTGGTGTGCCATTGTCGTTTGGCACCTCCGTTCCCCACGTAAACGTATCATCTGAAAGATCAGCAGGTGTACTGTTGTCGTTGCGTTCTTGCTCGGTTCTAAACCACGCGCACCCGGCATTGTCTGCGTTACAACCGGCAAAATCCACCGTATTGGTAAGAAGGCTCTCTCGTGTTCCTTCTCGACTCGTCAACGTTGTACAGCTTGCGTACTGCGCCGGACACACATCTCCATCAAACTGCCACACATTGCGCTCGCGGGTACAGTATCCATAGCCACCAATACAATTGCCGTTTTCATCTTCCGCAATACAGCTTGGTGTATCCACACACGTCTGCGCACGCACATTGGCGCTCTCGGCCACAAGCGTCTGACCATACACCTGCGCACGACACTGTGTTTCCGGATATTTAATCACCCAATTCGGATCCTCTAAGTGACAATCCGGGTTGTTGGCGTCCAGTAAGGCTTCCGTATTCTCTGTGTTGCACTCATTAAACGCATCCACCGCTTGCTGCAATGTAATCAC
>DOMJ01000005.1:0-6019 GCA_003509895.1 Candidatus Uhrbacteria bacterium
TCTACTTCCGAGTCCCTTTTTTAAACACGACCCGAGCGACCCCTTGACAACACGAATGAATTCCCTTAGTATAGCGGTGTAGATGACTCGGCCGCGGCCGAGCTCATTTTTTAGACAATCTTAACCCAAACAATTTTATGGCTTCACCTATCGAACAAGCCATTCGACAAATCGTCGAAGAAAAAGGACTTTCTTATGAGAGCGTGATGGAAACAATTGAGGCAGCCTTGTCCGCAGCCTTCAGAAAAGACTTTGGTCACAAATTACAAAACATTGAGGCGCAATTTAATACGGAAGATGGAAGTGTCAAAGTGTGGGATGTTAAGACGGTTGTGGAAGATCAAGAGGTGCCGGAGGTGGTAGAAGAACCCGAGATGCCCGAGGGACGTCGCGATCACCGCGATCAACGAGAAGAACAGATTGAAGAAGATGCAGAACCAAAGTTTAATCCAAAAACGGAGGTGATGATTTCTGTTGCTCGTGAAAAACACCCCGCAGCAGAAGTGGGCGAGGTTTTGCGAGAACCCTTGGAGGTGCCGGGTGAGTTTGGTCGCATGGCTGCCATGACGGCCAAGCAGGTGATTACGCAAAAGTTACGAGAAGCGGAGCGGGAGGTGTTGTATAACGAGTACAAAGATCAAGAAGGCGAAGTGTTGATTGGAACCGTACAACGCAGGGAAGGACGTGTGATTTTGGTAGACATTGGTCGTGGAACAGCCGTTATGCGTCCGGAGGATCAGATTCCCGGAGAGCGTTATAACTCCGGTGAGCGTATTAAGGTTTTCTTGCGTTCTGTGGATTTAGGTGTTCGCGGTCCGGAAATTTTGGTCTCGCGCACGGCGCCGGAATTAGTATTGGAGTTATTTAAGGTAGAAATTCCGGAAATCGCAGACGGAACGGTTAAGATTGAGGCCATTGCACGTGAGGCGGGATCCAGATCCAAAGTGGCTGTTTCCTGTCAGGATGAAGGTGTAGACCCAATTGGCGCCTGTATTGGTCAACGAGGTGCACGTATTCAAACCATTATTGCCGAACTTGGAAACGAGAAGGTAGACATTATTGAGTTTGATGCAGACGCGGGTGTGTTTGTGATGAACGCGCTTGCTCCTGCAAAAGTATCACGCGTTGAGTTGGATGAATCAGAAAAAATGGCGACCGTGACCGTTGCGGCAGACCAGTTGTCTTTGGAAATTGGTCGTGGCGGGCAGAATGTTCGACTCGCCGCACGTCTAACGGATTGGCGCATTAACGTCGCAGAGGAAGGGGGAGCAGTCAAAGGATCAAGCGAGGGGGCTGTGCGTGGACCTGCCGTTTCTGCGATACCGGTTGTGGCGGCAGTGACTGCGGCAGACGCAGAAGGGGTATCGGAGGCCGTGATTGATGAAGAAGCGGTCAAAGAATTGGATGCAGCAGACGTGGCTCAAGTCATGGATGATGTTGCGGAAGCTGCTGATGACAATGAAGATATCGCTGATGTAGACGATGAAGCAGATGATGAGGCGGAGGAGGCAGAGGAGGGGCTAGACGCCGATCAACTTCCAACAACGTCCATGGAGGAGGCGGATGGGGAACAGGATGAGATTGTTGAATAGTATGGGAAATCTTTTTTTCACCATTCTCACGCAACCCATTTACAACGCCCTCGTGTATTTATATGAGGTGATTCCCGGTCAGGATTTAGGCTTGGCAATTATTTTATTGACCGTTCTTATTAAGCTTATATTGTGGCCGCTGACAGGAAAATCGTTGTCTTCGCAAAAAGCCATGCAGGAGCTTCAACCAAAAGTTGAGGAGCTCAAAAAACAATACAAGGATGACAAAGAAGGGCAAGCAAAGGCGTTAATGGAATTGTACAAGACAGAAAAAGTGAATCCGTTTTCTTCTTGTTTGCCAATGCTGATTCAGTTACCTGTGTTGTTAGCGTTGTATAGCGTATTGAGTCAATCCATAGCCAATCCGGAATTTATTGCGAATTTGTACGCGTTTGTTCCCGTGCCGGAGGTGATGGGCAGCACATTGTTTGGATTTTTGGATTTGCACGCACGCAGTATTCCACTCGCCATTTTGGCCGGAGCTGTGCAATACGTGCAGGTGCGTCAATTGCAAGTGAGTCGTCCGCCAAAGATCGTTGCAAAGAAGGAGAGCGCGAAGGATGAAGATATGACGGCGATGATGAACAAATCTATGTTGTACACCATGCCGATTATTACCGTCATTTTTGGATCAACGTTTCCCGGTGGTGTAACGCTGTATTGGCTCACATCAAGCGTTGTGAGCGTGATTCAACAGTTTATTGTGTTCCGTGGAATGAAGAAATCAACAGACAAAGTAAGTTAGTATGTCTGTGACTGTGGGACAACCACAGGAGGCAATCAGGCGCGACGTGTTGCGCACGATTGCCTTTTTTTCTTTGCGCGGTCAAGCGTTGACGCCAACGGATGTGTGGCGCTGGCTGTATAGACCCGTCTCATCTTGGACGCTTGTTCAGGTTTTGGAAGCGGTTCAAACAATCAGTCGTGAGTCGCTTTTAACAATGCAGGACGGGCGTGTGGTTCTTGTGGGTCACGAGCAGATTTTTGCGTTGCAATCAGAGCAGTTTATGGACGCGCACCGTAAATGGAAGATCGCGCGACGTGTTGCATGGTGGGCGTCGTTGATTCCGGGCGTTCGACTGATTGCGATTGGCAATACGCTTGCATGGGAGGCAACGCGTCCGGAAGGCGACATTGATTTTTTTGTGATCACGCGTCCTGGTTGTGTGTGGTTTGTGCGGCTTCTGTGTGTTACACCACTCATTCTTTTTCGTGCGCGGCCGGGCGTACGACGCAAGCACCCGATTGACTTTACCTTTTTTGTAGATGAAACGCAGTTAGACCTCTCGTTTTTACGTCTTTTGCCGGATGATCCATACTTAGCCTACTGGTTGGCATCGCTTGTTCCACTCGTGGACGACGGTGTGTTTGAGGAATTGTGGGAAGCAAACAGATGGGTGCAAAACGCACTCCCACATACAACACAAGTGGTGCCGGCATGGTACAGGTGCATACGCTCCGGTCAACGTATAGGCAGAGTGTTGTATCGGCTCCTCTTGTGGACGAGGTTGATGCCAACAGGAGAGCGTTGGGCGCGCAGACTCTCGGAGCGCAGATTTCCACCCGCGATTCGCAGACAGATGAATCAATCTACAGACGTGGTGGTGAACGAGAAAATGCTCAAGTTTCACACAGCAGATAAACGACGCGCTATTTTTGATCAATGGGAACAACAGTGCCAAACCTATGACGTATTATCGTAATATCTTTTTATTCCTGTTTCTCCTGGCACTCCCATGGCAGACGCGTTGGATTGTGGAGGACGTATTGATGCAAATGGAGGTGACGCAATATGGTCGATTGAGTTTTTATGTGTTTGACATCGCCCTCCTGGTTTTTTTTACGTTGTCTATACGAGCGATACGTCAACAAGCGTGTTCGTGGACGCGACAGTCATTAACGAGACGGGTCGCATTGTCTGCGATAGCTGTGTTGACGGGAGGAAGCTTGCTTTCTGTTTTTTGGAGTCTTGAATCGCACGTAGCGGTATTTGCGGCCGTGCATATGCTTTTGGCGGCAGGCTTATTTGCCGTTCTGGTGTTGGATAAAGAGATCTCCCCGGATTTTGTATTAACAGGATTTGTTGCGGGGATGCTGGTGCCGTCTGTACTTGGATGGATGCAGTCTGCACAACAATTCATTGGGGCATCCACATTGCTTGGAATAGCCTCTCAAGACCCGTTGATTTTGGGGACATCGGTTATAGAACATGCGCAGGGACGGTGGTTGCGAGCCTATGGCAGTTTTCCACACCCAAACATCTTTGGTGGGTTTTTGGCATTTGGGCTTGTTGCGGTTATGGGTGTTGTGGGTCGTGCAAAATGGAGCGTGTCCAATGCGGTTTTGTGGTTGGCGGCCGTTTTGATGGGTGGAGCGTTGGTTATGTCGGCATCACGGGGGGCATGGCTGGCTGCTTTTTTGGGCGTTGGTGTTTTACTTGTAGGACTAGGTGTAACCAAACAGCGCCTTGTTCTACGACGTATACAAAAACCACTCCTGCTTACCTTGATGGTCATCTTGATTGTGAGCGCATCTCTTGGATCAATCTTAGTAACACGGTTTGACGTCTCAAATCGATTAGAGACCCAGTCGGTTACGGAGCGCGTGGATCAATGGAGGGATGTAAAAGACCTTTCTTTACAAAGCGCGCGATCGTTTTTTTTCGGAACCGGTATCGGAAACACGGTATTTGCGCTAGAGGAGATGAGACCGTTGCGTCGCGCGTGGGTGTATCAGCCGGTGCACAATTTTTTTGGTCTTGTGTTTGTGGAGCTTGGTATTTTGGGCTTATTGATTGTCTTGGGATTGATCGCCACTACGGATTGGCTTACACATAGGCATTGGAATCAACTAAGTGCCGTGCTCTCCTTGGCGCTTGGAGGGGTTGTGTTTGTTTTGGCCTGTACGGATCATTATCTTTGGACACAACCATCCGGCCTGTATCTGCTTGCGATTTTTTTGGCCCTCAAGCTCCGCCTTGGAGAGGCGGCGGCGTTAACGGAGCACGGAAATAAATAGACGTTCACTTTATCAACACCGTATCGTATTTGCTCTCGCAATCACAGTCGTACGAACCTGAAGCATATCGGTTTTACGAACATTCAAAAAAGCGTATGGGTAACAACAAAGGATGTGGGACAGCCAATGACTCAACTGATACGCGAACCCAGTCTTTCTAAGTGAGTCGTGGTAATGAACGGGCAAAAATTTGAGGTGAAAAACAGACGATCGTCCAAAAATCACCTCGGCAACCAGAAGAGGAACTGTCATGCAAGGAGCGTAAGGAAAACGTAAGGAAGAAGACAGAAAAAGTAATTCATACATCGAGATAGGTTGACGATACGGGCGACAGACAGTAAGATACCCTCGAATTTATTCATCAAAAAGATGCTATGAACATACATCCAACAGGGGATCACGTTGTGATCGCACCCATACAGGAAAGCGAAACAACGGCATCCGGTCTTTTTATTCCAGAGGCGGCAAAAGAGAAGTCGGTACGTGGAACGGTCGTGGCCGTTGGGCCCGGACGTGTACTGTCGTCTGGTAGTCGTGCGCCAATGGACGTACAGGTTGGTAATACGGTGCTTTTTAAAACATATGCGCCCGATGAGTGTACGATCGATGGAACCATCGTCTATGTTGTAGGGGCGTCGGACGTACTTGCTGTTATAGAATAATATGGCAAAAGAACTACAGTTTGGAGAAGATGCTCGCGTAAAATTAAAAGCGGGTGTAGATATCTTGGCAAATGCCGTAAAAGTAACGCTTGGTCCAAAGGGGCGAAACGTTATTTTGGAGAAGAGTTACGGAGGGCCTACTGTTACAAAGGATGGTGTAACGGTAGCACGAGAGATTGAATTGGAGGACAAATTTGAAAACATGGGTGCGGCGCTCATGAAGCAAGGGGCAAGTAAGACAAATGATGTTGCTGGCGACGGCACAACAACGGCAACGGTGCTGGCGCAGGCAATTATTAAAGAAGGTTTACGTAATGTTGCCGCAGGTGCCAACCCGCAATCACTCCGTCGTGGCATTGAGAAAGGTGTTGAGGTGGTTGTAAACGCGATTCGGGATCATATTGCCAAGCCGGTTGCAGGTGAAATAGAACGTGTGGCGTCCATTTCTGCCAATGATGCCGACATCGGTAAAAAAATTGCGGAGGCCATGGAAATTGTTGGCCGTGATGGGGTGATTACCGTAGAGGAAGGTCAAAGTTTTGGTGTGGAAGTGGATGCCGTGCAAGGGATGCAGTTTGACAAAGGATACGTATCGCCCTACATGATTACGGATCCGGAAAAAATGGAAGCCGTGTATGAGGACGCGTTGATTTTACTGACCGACAAAAAAATCAGTTCTATCCAAGATATCTTGCCGCTTTTGGAGCAGTTAGCGCAGTCCGGGAAAAAGGAATTGGTGATTATCGC
>DOMJ01000005.1:6069-7089 GCA_003509895.1 Candidatus Uhrbacteria bacterium
AAGGAATTGGTGATTATCGCCGAGGATATTGATGGAGATGCCCTGTCAACATTGACGTTGAATCGTCTGCGTGGATCATTTAGTGCACTTGCTGTTCGTGCGCCGGGCTTTGGTGATCGCCGGAAGATGATGCTAGAGGATTTGGCCATTCTAACAGGTGGCCGTGTGATTTCGGAAGAAGTGGGCCTCACATTAGAAAAGGCTACGATTGATGATCTTGGCCGCGCAGGAAAGATTCTTGCAACAAAGGACGCGACAACGATTGTAGACGGTGCGGGAGATGCGGTGCGTATTGGTGAGCGTGTTTCCATGTTGCGAAAACAAATAGAGCATACCGAGTCGGAATTTGAGCGCGAGACATTGCAAAAACGTATTGCAAAACTTGCTGGTGGCATTGGTGTGATTCGTGTGGGAGCGGCAACGGAAGTGGAAATGCGAGAGAAAAAGGATCGTATTGTGGATGCGGTTGCGGCAACGAAGGCGGCTGTAGAAGAGGGAGTTGTACCGGGTGGAGGCGTTGCGCTTGTGCGTGCTGCGCGTGCGTTGGAAGACCTCTTGTTAGAAGATGATGAAATGCTGGGTGTAGAGATTTTACGCCGTGCGCTTGAGGCACCTTTGCGACAGATTGCAGAAAATGCGGGTGCGGATGGATCCGTGGTTTTAGAAAAGGTGCGTGATGGAATGGGAGGTTATGGGTTTAACGCGGCAACAGGTGTTTACGAGGATTTATCTGTTGTTGGTGTGTTGGATCCTGCAAAGGTAACACGATCCGCTTTGCAAAATGCGGCGTCGGTGGCCATCATGATTTTAACCACGGAAGTGGCGATTGCGAGCCTGCCTGAGAAGGAGGCTTCTACCACGTCTTCTGGCATGCCAGGCATGATGTAGAAACAAGCCCGAAAGGGCTTGTTTTTATGACGTAATTCTCTTTAAACGGATTGCTTATTCCTTCCTTTTTGTTGTGCTATGGGGCGCTCGGAGTGGTGCAAAAATAAGTGACTCGGCACGTCGTTCGCGAAC
>DOMJ01000012.1:0-6600 GCA_003509895.1 Candidatus Uhrbacteria bacterium
GCCCAGGGTGGCAGGTGTTCCTTCTTGTGCTGGAAGAAGCGACGTCCGGCCGCCTCTCCAAAGAAGGCTACGAGCGCCGTGCGTACCGCTTCTGCTGCCGAATCCAGACCGTGCGACTGGCGTTGGATGAGCTGTTGCTCCACTCCCGCGGGGGTGAAGGTGTAGAAGTTGTGAACGTAGGCGCTAATCGTTGTGGGACCGTACGGAGCTCTGTTAATCTGTTCGAGCAGGCTCATGGGTACTCCTTACGGCTTGAGCCGCGTTGGTGGTTGTTTCAAAAACACCCTACACAAATTATTGCTCTGTGTCAATGGTTCCTATCCTAAGAAGCGGGTCGACAGCGTCTACTTTTTAGAAAAATTTCACCCCCAGCGCCGAGCGGCGTGGGGGTGTCGTCAGTTGGTGGGAGCCTCGATCTCCCGGACTCGACAATTGATCTCGGCGAAGATCGGGTGATCCTCCGGTACGCGTTGATCTTTGAGCATGGTCCGGGCCATCTCCAGGAGATCGAGCGTTACCTCTGGTTCTTCCTCTGCATAGCCGGTGAGCTGGTTCAAGAAGACCAGTATGGCGCGCTGTTTGAGGCCCTCATTCCCCTCGGCCAGAAGCACGCAGGCAAGCAGTTGCACCATCCCAAACACCGTGTTCTCGATCAGGACTTCGTAGCTCTCCAGTGGATTCTCGTGGAACGGTTCCGCAGAGATCTCGAACACCCAGTTCCAGCTAGACGCTCCTGTGTCAACGAAGCGCCCAAATTCCACGTAGCTCCCGTTGTCCGCAAACAAGGGCTCGTTGTTGTGGACGCGAGTATGCCAGTGGGTCTCTTGGAGACGCTTACCCCCTTTGGGGCCCACGACTTCCATGATGCGAACAAACCCGTCGAGCTCTCGCTCAAACAGCGCTGCCAGGAGTGCTCTGCCATTACTCTCACCTAGCACCTCGTGAGGGCAGAGTTGCGTGCCCGACCCGTGTACGTGCGCGTTGTCCACCAGGTCCGTCCAGACCGTTATGTACGCCACCGCCTGTTTGGCATCGAGGTACTTCTTGAATGCCGGCCTGAGCCAGAACAAGACAACGGAAGGCGCAAGAGGGGTGACCAGGAACCAGACGATCCAAGCATCCGGGTAGGTCACTATGCCCCAGAAAGCCACAAAGAGCATGATTATGCTCGCCACTTCGCCCGCAAAGATCCAATAGAGGGTACTAGGCGAGGACCTCTTGAGGTTCTCCTGTGTTTCCAAACACGTGTCGCAGTTTAGATGCACGATGCCTCCAATATGGGAAGATTCCCACTTCTGTTTATCATGCCAAGGGTGGATTGTCGAGAAGTGGTGTATTGAAATGTTGACTTCGCCAATACATTGACGAATGTTAGAGTAGACGATACAAGATAGATGAGCTTGCAATGAAAGGGGAAATGCCGTAAAAAGCAGAAGTTGGTTGATTTTTGAAGCAAGGAGGCGCCTCATGACCAAGAAGAAGCAGCGGAAGGTCCCGCTACTGACCGAGCCGGAGCAGAGGAGAGAGACCTTGCTGGGCGTGATTCGTTGGTATGCCAGCCAGCCCAGGAAGCCATGGCAGGATCCGTTTGTCGTGGAGGAAGTTCGTGAGTTTGCGGATGGAGTCATGATTGTCCAAACATCCGACGGCAGGTTTACGATCTTCCTGAATCTGGAGCGCATTCGTTTTGTGGAAGGTCTGTTCTTTCACCGATCGAGCAGGAGAGTGGATCTGCCAGAAAACACCGGGTTGATCGTGGCCAAGCCGCTTCACAGATCATGGAATGATGTTCTCGCCTACGCCAAGGACATGCTGGCCACTCCTCAGGGGCCTGTTCCATGGCATCCGTACGGGCTCTCAAAGCCAAGTGTTTTTACATGTTGATCTCTGGAGAGGGCACACGCTTTCTCTCACGCAAGGGCGGCCCATCTCGTGGTCGCCTTCCATTTTTACAGGAGCCTGTTGATAAGGTTCTCTACCTGCGTGTTATACTTTCTTTATATGATTTCAACGCTAGAAATTTTGTGGATTGTGCTCGCGTTTTGTGTGTTGTGGGTGACCGCTTTTGTGTGTTGGGCGATTTACCATATTGCTATGGTCGCACGAAACATACATTTGGTATTGGACGAGGCAAAGCAGGCACTTCATCAAATAGAGGACGCCATTACGGGTGTCAAAGATAAGATGGAACATCATGCCAAACTCCTAGACCCGCTTATTGCGCTTGCGGGCCATGCAATAAGAAACGTAAAAAATAATAAAGAAGATTAATATGAAGAAAACAATCGGATTCGCAGCGTCTCTGGGTATACTCATTCTACTCGGTGCCGGATGTACGAGCGGAAGCGCGCTTACGGCAGACATTACCATGCCACCAACCGTGGCCGAAGGTGCAGACTTTCCTATCCTTGTGCGTGTGACCAACAGTTACCCCGAGGCAAAAAACCTCAAGAGCATCAAGTTTGATTCGGCGCTTTTTGACGGGTTGTATATGAACGATTCTATCCCCGAGGAAGATGATTGGGATTCTGGGAATGACGGAACGTATACCTCATTTTATGACCAGCTTGTTGTCTCACCAAACTCCTCTCGCGATATTACGATGAATATGAACGCGTTGTGGGAGGGAGATTATATGGGCACCATGGAGATTTGTTTTGAGGGTGTGGATCCGTGTTTGGTCAAGACGACCTCCGTACGGGTCACGCCCGCCGAGTAGGGGTAGAGAGCACAGATAGAGTTTTGGATAGAGCGGGTCCATTGGACTCGTTCTTTTTTATGGGCAAATGCGAGGCGGAACGATCCGTTGATACGGGAGGGAAAATAGGGTAAAATCCCTTCATGCAACCCACAGATTTCGTTCATCTTCACACGCATTCCTACTATTCCTTGCTTGGCGCACTGCCCAGCCCGGATGCTCTTGTAGAACGCGTAAAGGCCCAAGGTGGGCGAGCACTGGCCATAACAGATCACGATGCTTTGTATGGCGCGGTGGATTTTTATCAGACGGCCCAGGCAAATGCGATTCAGCCGATTATCGGTGTGGAAGTGCATATAGCGCCAAACGGTCGCCATCAAAAACGCGCACGTGTAGATAAACAATCGTGGCGTTTGGTCTTGCTTGCGGAAACAATTGAGGGCTATCAACATTTGCTCAAACTCACGAGCCTAGGTTACTTGGAAGGCTTTTACTACACTCCGCGTATAGATGACGCATTGTTGCAAGAGATGCATGGTGGATTGATTGCTTTGTCCGGGGGTTTGGGAGGGGAAATTCCAACATTGCTCAAACAGGGAGACAGAGAAAAAGCATACGCGACGGCAAGACGTTATGCGGATCTATTTGGTCCCGAGCATTTTTATATAGAATTGGTGTATCGGCCAGATGATGACGATCAATTAAAGATGAATCGGTTATTGATTGAACTCGCGCACGACCTACATTTGCCGCTCGTGGCAACATCTCATAGTTTTTATTTGAATGCCGATGACCATGAAGGGTGGGAGGCGATGCTGTGTATTCAAAAAGGACAGACACTGGAGGAGTTCAGGCGTATGTCGGGCGTGGATGTCAATCTTCAATTGGCCGATCCTGTTCAGATCATTGAAGCGTTTAAAGATGTTCCGGAGGCGATTGTAAACACAGGAAAGATTGCAGATCGATGCAAAATAGAAATTGATCTTGGGAACAATTATCTGCCGCACTTTGAAGTGCCGGGAGGAAAAACAGACAGCGATTATTTGCGCGAGCTGTGTGAGATTGGATTGGTGGAGCGATATGGAGAACGCACCGAAGAAATCAATGAACGGTTTGAATTTGAATTTCAAACGATTAACAAAATGGAGTACTCCTCCTACTTTTTAATTGTGCATGACTTTGTTTCTTACGCAAAAAAGAAAGGGATCTTGGTGGGTCCCGGTCGTGGGTCGGCGGCGGGATCCATTATTGCCTATGCACTGCAGATTACCGATGTGGATCCCATTAAGTACGATTTATTGTTTGAGCGGTTTTTGAATCCGGATCGTATTTCCATGCCAGACATTGACTTGGACTTTGCGGATTCTCGTCGTGGTGAGGTATTGGAGTATGTGCGAGACAAATATGGCGCAGACCATGTGGCGGGGATTGTGACATTTGGAAAGATGATGCCAAAGGCGGCCGTGCGTGATGCCGCTCGTGTGTTAGGACTCACTTTTCAGGAGGCGGATCGGATTTCTAAGCTCATACCAAACCCGGTACAGGGTCGTTATATGCCGATAGCCGATGCGATTAAGGATCACATGGAGCTGCGCAATGATTATCAGGTGAATCACATGACAAAGCGCGTCGTGGATTTAGCGGCAAAAATTGAGGGCGCTCCAAGACACACCTCGCAACACGCCTGTGGAGTGGTGATTAGTCGCAAGCCTCTCATGGAGTATGTGCCGATTCAAGCATCGCAGCACGATGATTTGGATTACGTGAGTATGTATTCTTTAGGTCCTGTGGAGGCGGCCGGATTGGTAAAAATGGACTTTTTGGGACTCTCCAACCTGACGATTATAGAACAAGCACTGGAGATTATTAAAGCCGTGCGCGGAGAAACGGTGGATGTGGAACACTTGCCGCTAGATGACGTGGAAACCTATAAGCTGCTTGCCCGCGGAGAAACAACAGGCGTGTTTCAATTGGAGTCGGAGGGAATGAAGCGGTATTTGATAGAATTGGAGCCAACGCAATTTGAAGACATTATGGCTATGTGCGCGCTCTATAGACCGGGCCCGTTGTCTGCCGGGATGGTGCCGCAATACATTAACAGAAAGCACGGGCGCGAGAAGGTGGTGTACGACCATCCGCTCATGGAAAAAATTCTGAAGGAAACCTACGGCGTGACTGTTTACCAGGAGCAGATCATGCGCATTTCGCGTTCGCTTGCCGGGTTTACGGGAGGGGAAGCGGATACGTTGCGTAAAGCAATGGGAAAAAAGAAGCGCGACGTGCTTGCAAAAATGAAGGCGTTGTTTGTAGAGGGATGCAGAAAAAACGGTGTGCCTATAAAAACAGCCAACAAAGTGTGGCACGACTGGGAGGGGTTTGCCGATTACGCCTTTAATAAGTCGCACACGGCTTGTTACGGTATGATTGCGTACAGAACCGCCTATTTAAAGGCGCATTACCCGGCTGAATTTATGGCCGCGGTGATGAATTCAGATGCGGGCAATGTGGATCGTATGAATATTGAGGTGCAGGAATGCCAGCGCATTGGAATTCAGGTCTTGCCGCCCGATGTGAACGAATCGTTTAAGGGTTTTGGCGTGGTGAGCAGGGAACAAAAGATTCGTTGGGGTTTGGTGGCGATAAAAAATGTAGGAGATGACATTGCCGCCACTATTGTTCAGGAGCGCAAAGAACACGGTCCGTATAAGGATTTGAGTGATTTTATTTCTCGCCTTGCCTCACGGAATTTTAACAAGAAGTCTTTGGAAGCATTGATCATGGCAGGAGCATTGGATCGTTATGGTGATCGTGGCGTGCTCCTGGCCAATCTGGATCGTATGTTGCGATTCAATAAAAAAGTGCAGCAAGACAAGGAACGGTCACAGGGAACCCTTTTTGATGTGGCGCCGGATATGGAGGTGAATCAACTCCTCTTATCTCCTGCGCCGGAGGCAGCTCGTTCTACGCGTCTTGAATGGGAGCGAGAGCTTTTAGGTATCTATGTGAGCGAGCACCCCTACACAGCATACGCAGAGGCTTTGAGACCATATGTTGTTCAACTATCGGATATTGAATACAAAAATGATAAGGACCCAGTAAAGATTGCGGGTGTAGTGTCTACAATCCGTACCATTCTTACAAAAAAAGGTGACGCCATGGCCTTTGTTCGTATTGCCGATGGGGAAAGCGATCGGGAGGTTGTGGTTTTTCCAAGAACCTATGTTCAGCACAAAGAGCATATTGTGGAGGGCCGATTGGTTGTGGTTTTAGGAAAGGTGTCCGAGCGGGAAGGTCAGTCCAAGTCCGTGATTGCCGACAGTGTAGCGTGCTTTGCCGAGGACGATGTACAGGGCGTGATGAATATGATGAAAGACGGGATGTGGGTGTCTGAAGATGTACACGAGAAGGCTGTAAGGCAACGAAGAGAAGAGGTAAAGGAGACAAGAGTGGTGATTGATTTGGTACAAGCCCCAACAGAGCAGCAGATAGATGGTTTACGCCGGCTCTTTCAGCAAAAGCCGGGTCCGATTCCGGTTCATTTTTCTGTGGAGGCCGGTGGTCAAAAACAACGGATTCAAACAGAGTATTCTATTACTCCAACCAATGCGACCATAGAGGCGATTGCAGACATTGTAGGCAAGGGAAATGTGCGTATGGTAGAACCGGAGAAAATGGGATAAACTGTAGGTAACGCACTTATCTTTGTGAGCGAAGGTCGGATCAAACTGGATGAGATTCGATCGTCAGCAACCTTCTCCCATCTTCCATTCCCCATCTACCATCAACCTGTTTCGTTCTATGACCCTCAAATCAAAATCACTTAAAAGAGTGCCAAAAAAGAACACGCCTGTGTTGCCATCGGTGCGTCTCTATAGGCGTATTGCCGCAGGATTTTTAAGTGT
>DOMJ01000012.1:6652-13517 GCA_003509895.1 Candidatus Uhrbacteria bacterium
CAGGATTTTTAAGTGTAACCGCCATTCTGTTGATTGTTGTGTTGTATTTGGCAACGGTACAGGCAACGATTCGCGTAAAAACGCAAGAGGAAGCCGTGTCTCGAGAGTTTGTTGTGCGGATTGCGACAGAACCTCAAGCGAGTGAAGATGTTCCCGGTGCTATTTTTGTGGTCACAAAGGAAGAGTCACGCACCTTTGAAGCAGAGGGAGAGGGGCAAGAAATCCCCGCAAAAGCAAACGGTATGGTGACTCTCTATAACGAGTCTGGAACCTCCCAACCACTTGTTGCAACCACGAGATTGTTAAGTGAAGACGGTGTGTTGTTTCGGATCGTGGATGGTGTAACGGTTCCCGCAAATGGGTCGGTACAAGTAGAAGTTCAGGCAGATCTAGAAGGAAAGGAAGGAGAGATTGGACCATCACGGTTTACGATTCCGGGACTCAATGTAGCAAGGCAAGCCCTGATTTACGCAACCAGTGAGCAACCGATGGTGGGTGGATCTATTTTAAAGAAAGTGATCACGGTAGAAGATTTAGATAGAGCGCACGCGCAGCTTGCGGATGATCTTGAGACGGAGTTGGATGCACAGTGGCGTGAGCAAATTTCCGGTCAGCTGGATGGAGTCATGGTGTTGCGTGAAGTTTTGGATAAGCGATCAGACACAGAACCCGGCAGTGAGGTTGGTACCTTTACCCTGTCCACGATTATCAAATATACTGGCATCTACTACGATTCCAAACGTCTACAACAGATCGCTGCCCTTAAGTTGCAGGAGCATGTTCCAAGTGGACAGGTGCTCACTCGCGTAGATGAAGAGGGTATGGTGATTACCTACAATAGACATGATGGAGAAAATGGCACAGCACACTTTGATGTTCTTATTCCCGGTGTTGCTGTGTTAAAAGCAACCGCGGACGTATTGGACAAAGAGAATCTGATTGGACTCACGGCAGCAGAAGCGGAGTCGTTTTTAGAGAAGAATGAAACGATTCGCGACGCGCAGGTGGAGCTGAAACCATTTTGGGTACATAAGATTCCCAAACTTATTGATCACATCACGATCGATATTTTGCAGGAGTAGGTATGCCTGACGAGTATCAATCCTTCCGTGTGGGGGTGAATACGTTTGTTGTACGAGATAATCGATTACTTTTAGGAAAACGAAAAAACGTATATAGGAGTGGAACATGGGCATTGCCGGGTGGTCATTTGGAGCCGGGAGAGCGATTAGAAGATGCGGCCGCGCGTGAGTTATTGGAGGAAACGGGTTTAGTGGGTAAGGAATGGATGTTCGCCAACATAGTGAATGATCGAAGATCAACCCAACACTATATACAGATTGGATTTGTGGCTCAACATACGATTGGTGAGCCGTTTGTGTGTGAGCCGGATAGATGTGAGGCATGGAAATGGTTTTCGCTCGATGCTCTGCCATCCGAAATCTTTCCACCGCATATTGTGCAGATTCAATTGTTTAGAGAGAAGAAAACGTTAGGTGATGATTAAAGCGACAACAAATACATAAAAACACGCAGCCCCGAACCAGTTGGTCGGGGCTGACGTCGTTTTGGATTTCTGCACTTGAAACGTGTGCAGAGACGTGTGCCCTCTACCTTGGGAGGGAGAGCTATTTTGTCCCGTCGTTGCGGGGGTCCCATCCGGGGATATCCTCGGGCTGGACTCGGTCCAGCCTCACGAGAGGCTTCCCGTCTACCAGACGCTTCATCATGAGCGCCGTGGCCAGGACCCGCGGGACGTAAATCCGCGGCTTGTACCGCGTGTTCAGGGCGAGCCACGGACGCATGTCCGTGACGGTGGGCAGGGGCCGCCCACGCCGCCAGCCGGCCTCGCGCGCGTCTCGGCGCACGCCACCAACTCCCTCGTTGTAAGCGAGGAATCCGTGCGGACGACTGCCGAGCCTGCGCTCGTAGTCGTCCAGGACCATGATCCCCACGAGCATGTTGTGCTCGGGGTTGGTCTTGTGCTCCATCGCCGTCATTGGCAGATGGAGCATGACGGCGGCCGGCCGCACGTGCCGGCTCACGCTGATGTTGGTGAGCTGCATCCAGCCGCGACCGCCCATGCGGTCCTTGGCGGCCATGTTGCAGCCCTCACTTTCATGCAGGGCGATGCCTGCAATGAGAGCGGCCGGGTAGAGCGTCATGCTCTCGGCCCGGCGGAACATCTCCATCTGCTGGAGGCAGCGCTCCGCGCCGGTCCTCCACGCCCCGTTTCCCACGTACGTGTTGTATTCCTCCAGTACGTGGGGGAGGATGTCTTTGTTAAATCCGCGGAGCTTGCTACGCTCCGCCCGCACCACGGTCACGTGACGCGGCTCAGCCGGGTTGATCACGGGGACGCGGATGTCCTCCATGGTGTCGCCCGACCAGTTGATGATCCTGGGCGTGGCCAAGATCAGGACGCCGGCCACCATCGCCCATGCGGCGCCGGCGATCATGCCGCGCCGGAAGTCCGAAGACCTCCGCGCGGCGTTGTAGGTGGCGACGACCGTGTGGGACCAGACCCACGCAGCCACCAAACAGAGGCCGCGCCAGAGGCGCACGGCCAGCCAGACAAACCCTGCGAGCAGGGCGTTGCCGGCCTTGGCAAGGATGTTCTTCATCTCAAACTCCTCTCTGTCGCGCGTGCGACACGGTGATGGATCCGCAATCAACTATTGCAGCTCCCGAACAAGCGTATTTCCAAGGAAACACACTCATTCCGGGACTGTAATAAAGAAATTGGAACAGTTGTCTATACCACAAAAAACCCGTATTGTCAAGGATAAAGCGTAAAGTAGGCTAATAAAGAGAGACAAAGTATGGTTATTGAGCACAGATGAAGAAAGGGTGTAGTGGAATAACCGTCGATAAAATCAAACAAATGATTTGCAACACATCTCTACCTTTGCTATCCTGTTTCTATCGATGACGAAGAAAGACACACTTATTGAATCTCTGCGTCCAAGAGAGGGAAGTCGCGGCTGAAAGCTTCCCACGCAGGTTAAATGGAGTACCACTTTCCGAGTCGATGGTTAAAGCGAGCGGTTGTAGTCGACAAACGGCTGCAATAATTCGGGTGGAACCGCCCCAGTTTGCTTCTAGAAAGCAGACGAGGGTCCCGATTCTTCACAGTAATGTGGAGTTTTATTTTTCACACACGGACTCTCTATGAGGGATCAAAATCACTTGGACGCTCTACGACATTCGGCAGCTCACTTGTTGGCTGCGGCGGTTATGGAACTCTACCCGGGGACGAAACGCACCATTGGCCCATCTATTGAGAATGGATTTTATTATGATTTTGAATTTGCAGAGCCGATTGCAGACGCAGACCTCAAAAAAATTGAGAAGCAAATGAAAAAAATCATTCATACATGGGGAGAGGGATTTGTGCACAGAGAGGTAACGCCGGACGAGGCACGCAGAGAATATGCAGACAATCCATACAAGCTTGAGTTGATTGATCAATTTGCCCGTGAAGGACAGAATCTCACGTTTTATAAGTCAGGCAGCTACGAGGATTTGTGTCGTGGTGGGCATTGTGAGCATCCAAAGGAGGAGTTGAAGTATTTTAAGCTTATGTCGCTTGCGGGTGCGTATTGGCGAGGGGATGAGAAGAATGCCATGCTTACACGTATTTATGGCACGGCGTTTTCCACACAAGCGGAACTGGACGCCTACCTGCATATGCTTGAGGAGGCAAAAAAACGAGATCACAGAAAGCTTGGAAAAGAGTTGGGGCTGTTTGCCTTTTCTGATCTCGTGGGGCCCGGTCTCCCCTTATTTACGCCAAAAGGAGCAACGATTCGCCGTTTGTTGGAAGAATACGTATGGGATTTGATGCGTCCATTTGGGTACGAGCGCGTGGATATTCCTCACATGGCCAAGGCGGACTTGTATAAAACAAGCGGTCATTGGGACAAGTTTACGGACGATATTTTCCATGTGAGCAGTAAAAAATCGGACGAGCAGTTTGTCATGAAGCCGATGAACTGCCCGCATCACACGCAGATTTACGCAAGCGAACAGAGATCCTACAGAGATCTTCCTCTCCGATTTTCCGAGGTTACCAAAGTGTACAGGGACGAGAACACGGGGCAGTTACAAGGGTTGTCTCGCGTGCGATCCATTACACAGGATGATGCACACGTGTTTTGCCGCATAGATCAAGTTAAAGATGAGGCGCGAGCCATTTATCAGATCGTTCAAGCGTTCTATAAAACATTCAACATGCCATTGGACGCGCGATTGTCCTTGTCCGATCCAGGCCAGCCGGATAAGTACCTCGGCGAGCGATCCGTTTGGGAGACATCGGAGGGGATGTTGCGAGAGCTTTTACAGGAGTTTGGTGTGGCATTTGAAGAGGTACAAGGTGAGGCTGCGTTTTATGGTCCTAAAATTGACTTTGTTGCTAAGGATGCGATTGGCCGTCCGTGGCAGTTGGCAACGATTCAGTTAGACTTTAATTTGCCGGAGCGATTTCAACTTGAGTACGTTGATGAACACGGAGAAAAGGTGCGACCCGTTATGGTGCATCGGGCGATTTCCGGTTCTTTGGAACGGTTTATGGGAGTGCTTATTGAGCATTACGCGGGGGCATTCCCGTTGTGGATTGCGCCCGTGCAAGTGCGCGTGGCAAGTGTAAGTGAGGCGCATAAAGATGCGGTCAGTCAGCTTGTGCAGGATCTGAAAGCGGCAGGCGTGCGTGCCGAGGCAGACGTGTCCGATGCCACAGTGGGAGCCAAGATTCGTAACGCCTCCAAGATAAAGATTCCCTATACGATTATTTTTGGAGACAAAGAATTGAGTGGTGAGCCCTTGAAGATTCGCGCGTTTGGGTCAGACGACGAGCAGACCATTACTCAAGCGGATTTTGCCACGCATATTCTTGCAACATCTACAAAGCAGCGCGGAGTGTAAGAGATGAGAGTTGGAGGAGTTGTGGTGAATAAAAGAATGAGCACAGAACCAAAAACCCGCGTGTGCGGGTTTTTGCGTTATAAACGGCTCAACTACTGAACATTGTTCTTGAGGAAGTTGGCAAATCCCATGGTGAGATTTTTGCCATCCTCTCGTTGCAAGTAGACGGTTGGCTTTCCCGAGCTATTCTTGCGAACGGCCTTAATGGTCATTGCTCCCTCCATTGCTTTTCCACGCCCATCTTTTACTCCGTCTAGTATCTTACCAACAAGGTCACTGTTCCAATCCACAAATCCTTCCTCCTCCTCCAGCATGTCAAAGGCGACTTCCGGTGAAACAGAGTCATTTGCAATGCCTTCCAGAATGGAACGAATTCCTTCCGGAGCATAGTCAACCAGTCTCTGCGCTGTGGTGACTTCCTCCAGATCCTCAGGGGATAGGATGTTCTCCTCCTCTGTGAGAGCGGGCATCTCTTGCGTTTGTGCAAGCTCTTCCGGAGTTAACTCTGGAGTTTCCTCCACACGTCTTGTACGTCCACCGGAGCGAGCAGCCGCCACCTCGTAGGATGCCCCTCGAACCTGAGAGGTTTCCGGTGAGGTTGCTGTTGTACGATCAGCAAGTCGTTCTCCTGCCGCGCCCGTAAGTGCTGCGAGCGCGTTATAGGCCTCGCTCAAATTGTTTTCCATTCTGGCAAGGTTTCCCTGTGCCTCTCGCAACTCACGACGCTTGGCTCCACTAAACAATCGTCCAATAAAACTGGATTGTGATTGAACGGCTTCCAGGTCTGTGCGCGCACGATTCATATCCTCTCCGGTCATGGTGAGGATTGTGCCAAGCTCCGGATTTGCAGAAACAAGATTTTTCCAATCTCGTGGGTTTTGTTCAATAAGTCCTCTGACCGTGTTAATTTGTCCATCGTAGTCTGCAATAACAGATTGCATTTCTGCCATTTCTGCACGTTGTTCTGGGGAGGTTGATCCGAATCCCTTTACATCCATTTCCCCAACACGTTGACGTGCGGCACGGTCTTGCGTTTTGGCTTCTATCCCGCGACCTGGTCGTGGGGTTTCATGACCTTTTGGAATATGAGATGGATCGGCTTCCGCCATAGCAAGAGCCTCTTGTTTTGCGGCCGCTTTTGCTGCGGCAATATCTGCGTCTAACGCTTCGGCCTCAGGTAGATCGGTCAGGGCATCCGCAGGTGGGTAAACCGTTTTTTGCTCCAGTTGTGTGATTTTTTTTGCCTTTTCTCGTGCGGCAGAAATATCGGCCCCGTCTGGAATTCCGGGTGCGCCTTCTCCTCGTGGTGCCATAATGAGTGGATTTAGTGAATATAATAAGGAATAGGTCTATTTTAATGGAATAAGTTCAACCTGTACAGCTTGACAGGGGATAGATTCTGTGGTTATCTGTGAGAAGGAAAGGAGGCGATCATGACACGACTCATCATCGTGGATAACGCCTTTGCCCGCGCGGTGCGGGCCATTGTCGCGGACTGGCAGAACGAGTGCGTTCTGCAATCCACGCGGCAGCGCGTGGAGGAGGTGTGCGAAGGCGACCGCCCAGACCAGATCTGGGCCACACTCCTGCTGCTCCTCGGGCTGCGTCCCGAGGGATGGCAGAAGTACTACTCCTCGGCATGGGCCGAGGCGATGGGGCTCTGCGACGACATTCGGCTGGAGGCGATTACGGCGGCGGCGAGCATCTTGCTCGACCGGTGCGCGTACGACCCAACGCCGCCAACTCTCACTTCGACCTCCGGCCTCGCTGCCGGGGGTCGAATTATTTTGCTATACTGAGAAGCATGAGCTTAGCATCACTACCAAACCTGATTGCCGTTGTGGGCCCAACTGGGTCGGGTAAAAGTGCCCTTGCCTTAGAAATCGCTCGTCAGACAGACGGCGAACTTGTGTGCGCCGACTCTCGCCAAGTGTACAAAGGA
>DOMJ01000040.1:0-3811 GCA_003509895.1 Candidatus Uhrbacteria bacterium
TGAAGTACTTCGTCGAATACACTTATCTTCAAACATCTGCGTTCTCGGGGACGAAGACTAAAGGACTAGATTGCTTCGTCGAATACACTCATCTTCAAACACAGTCGTTTTGAACAGGCTACGCCTGTCAAAACGCCTGTGTTCTCGGGTTACGACAGGCTGGATCTGATCTAATCCGGCTCTGATCGGTATACAACATACTTCATACTCATTTGATCTGATACGCATACTACAGACTCACGCCTTATACACATTCCGGTACATTGACGGCTGTACCCCATTGTGAAAAGCTGAAGCTGTTCCCTTACACGTGTAGGAGAATAGGAGGCAGTATGTCGTGGGCAAATACCTGTCGCCCAATGGATAGTCAGTATGCGTTTGAGACAGTGCAGTCACAAGCAGGGTACCCCCGTCTCTACACGGGCCCCCAGCCAATTCGAGTGCAGATCACACTCCTGTCAGAACGTCTGGGCATAAGCCCGGAGCCTGCCATAAGCAACGTGGAACGCACCTGTCGCGCACCCCTGCCGGAAGGCGCCGAAGGATGGTTTGCAGTGCCCAGTCTGGCCGGACTCACAGGAGGTCCGCGTGGCAACCCACCCGAACGCTACCTACGCGGTATGCGACGCGTGGTTGGCGCTCTCTGCGCCTTTGGGTACAAGCGTTCTTGGAGTGGGGAGCCAGACCGTCTGCTAGACGTTGCCATTGGCCACCGCACGGCGGAGTGTCTCGCACACATCGCAGAGCAACAGGCTGGTGGCATTTGGGTCATCCCCGCCCAATTTGGAAAGCGGTTTGCCGGCGCTTCTGCGCGGCGTGCAGAGGTGGTCTGCACACCCGACGAGTTTCCTCTGGACCTCATTTGCGTGGGTGCCATGCTCCTTGCGCATCCAACGCGGTTGCCAAGGCTTTGTGACCTGGGAATGATCTGTGGAGGGAACGGCAACTCTCTTCTGAAGACGCAACCGGCCACGCTCATGATTGTAGGAAGGAATCATGCGCCGGAAATCGATGTGATGGATGGCAGTGTCCATCACGCCTACCTGGGCGTTCCCACGGGGTTTGTGCCACAACTCGGCTGACTCCACGCCCTCCCATACGCCGTTCACTCTCTGTGAGCGGTCTCTTTTTTTTAAAACAAAAAACTCCCGTAGGAGTTGATTGTGTTGTTTACAGAGATGACACAGGCGGGATGTGGTCCTTAGACGTGTGAGAAAAAGTTCCCCATCCCTCGTGCTCAGTGGCCTGCGGCCTTGAGCTTCCGATCTCCTTCCTCAAGGCGGCGGAGGATGTCCTCCGCGGCGGTCGTGGCCTCTGATGTAGAGGGGGTACGCAGAGTTGTTGCGGTCGGCTCCGGGGCCGGAGTCGATTCAGCAACCGGCTCCGCGGGGGAGTCGGCGGCGTCGTTGCGGGCGATCTCGAGGGCCCGGTTGGCCTCCTCGAGATCACCCTGGAGGGCAAGGATCGTTGAGTCTCGTGCACGCAGCACGAGACCTAGCTCCTCCACCTCCCCTGTGGCCTGGCCGAGGTTGCGGATCGTCTTGACTCGCTCCGCCGTGAGCTCCCGGATCTTGTCCAGGAGCATCTCGCGGCCCTGGGACGCGGTCTCACCCGTCTCCTTGTCGGAGAGCCGGGCCTCGGAGAGCTCCTCACGGAGGCTCGCGACCTGCTGGTCACGTGCCTCAAGAGCGCTCTTCAGCTCCTCGATCCGGTCGTAGGCCGCCGCGAGTTTTCCACTCGCGTCATCGTCGACCTGGCGAAGCTCGATCACCACCGGAGGGGCGGGAGCCGACTCCGTGGAGCTGGGGAGGCTGGGCTTGGCGGGCCCGGAGGCGTCCGCCAGAACGCCCCAGGGGTTTCCCGGGGTGGTGATGACCTCGACCGTCGCCGAGGAGGTGGAAGTATCCTCGGCGGCCGTCGCCAGCGAGGAGGACAGGAGGAACACCAACAAAAACGCCTTCATGATCTCTCTCCTACGGGCAACAGTTCTCTCTAAGAACCACCCGCCCGTGTCATCTCTTGTAAGGAACAACGCAAAAATATAGCAAAAATAGCCCATTTTGTCAATCCTCTGTGCTCACACCAATATCCTATACATCTACTCAACCCCTAAATACCCACAAAATGCTTAATATCCTCTCCATTTTCCCCAAACGTTACCGCAACCACATCCACACGCCAAGGCTGCTCCCCATTCTCTTGCAACCACGCATGTGCCGCTCGTTCAATATGGTGAATCTTTTGAGGGGTTACGGAATCCTCCGGAAATCCTGCCGTCGTTGACTGCCGCGTCTTTACCTCCACAAACACAATCTCCTTCCCCTGCCTTGCCACAAGATCAATCTCACACCCGGCAAGACGCACATTACAATGCAAAACACGGTACCCCAATTTTTTGAGATACCGCGCCGCAATTAACTCACCTTTTTGTCCAACCTCCCTCCTCATTTTTTACGCTTCGGTTCAAAGTACTTTGTCTCGTCTTTGAGCTCGTGCATCTGCACTCGTGCCACAGGAACATCCTTACGCGCAAATCGTACAATCGTCCAAAGCCACCAGAGTGTCACAATACCTATGACCGGCAACCAAAAACGCGCACTTAAGAAAGGAACTTGTTGACCGGCCACAAACCAATACCACAGACCAACAACTCCCATCACAACAAAAAGTGAGGCAAGTCGTTTGGTGATTTCTATTTGGTAGTGATCCGTAAGACGTCGCTTACTTACCATACGCACAAGCGCACCTACAATAATCAACGAAAGAAAACCAATAAAATATAAGCGCAGCGTTGTTGCGTTATAAAGTGGAATTGTTCCAAACCACCAAACAAATGAGTAAGCATCCATACATCAGATTCTTCGACAGGTAAATCCATAATGATAATCGCCTGTGTCAAACGTTCCCTCATATTGAAGAGCGTTTACCAAACACAGCGATCGTGCCTCCTGCTCACTTAAACGGCGTGCCGCATCCGGCCCATGACGAGCGTCGCCAAAGGGGTGCCAGTCGACCACCGTTAAAATGCCACCGGATTTTAGCAGACGAACGACTTCTCGTACAACTTCCAAACGATTTTCCAATAAAGACAGGGCATCCACGAGTAAAACGGCATCGGCTATTTGATCGGCAAGAGGTACGCCCCCCACACGCTCCACGTGTCCATGAACCGCCTCAATATTCCCTGCGTGACCCAATTCACATCGTCCCTTAAGAGCCTGCAGCGCTGTTTTTCTTAAATCCACCGCGTACACGATCCCCTGTGACCCCGCAAGCGCAGCCGCCTCAAACGTCATCGTTCCCTGATAGCCTGCTAAAATATCAACAACCGTCTGTCCGGATCGGATATTGCTCGCGCGCGCGACAACGCGTGGCACATAGAATCGCTTCTGTGCTGTTGCAAACATATTACTTACGTGTTGCCGGAATAACGAGACCTGTAATAAACGAGAGAACCTCTGTGTGTAATTGAACCATGATGGCAAACCCAACAAAGATAATAACAACGCCAATGATTTTTATTATCCCCTTCGTGCCGCCCCAGGGACCAAAGTTCTGCTCGGCCCAGTAGGATTCTCCGCCGATCCATCCAAGAACATCTTCCGCCTTCCAAACCACAAAATAGCCAAGAGCAGATACGGCGCCACCCAAAAGAATGCGTAACAACAAAGCCATAGTAGGGTGAGTATAGCATGTTTTACAACAAAACTCGCATACATTCGTCTTCGCTGCGCTCAGTCACCCCCACCAAGTAAGGGGAGGGGTTTCCCTTGACCATCTCCTGGGTTCAAGTCCTCTTCGTCCTTATCAA
>DOMJ01000040.1:4085-4941 GCA_003509895.1 Candidatus Uhrbacteria bacterium
TTTTTTGGTGCGGACGAGAGGACATTTCACGTCGTCGCCTTGCTCCTCTCAATAGGGGCTTCCGCCCCTCTTGTCTTCGCTGCGCTCAGTCACCCCCACCAAGTAAGGGGAAGGGTTTCCCCTTACCATCCCCTGGGTCCAAGTCCTCTTCGTCCTTATCAAAAAAATCCCAGCAAACTGAGATTTTTTTTGGTGCGGACGAGAGGACTTGAACCTCCATCTCCCGAAGAAGACCAGCCCCTCAAGCTGGCGCGTCTACCGATTCCGCCACGTCCGCAGGCGAGGAGAGTATGCCAGGTCCAGATCCTCCTGTCAATCATCTTGACCACCCAGTTGGCTTATGGTACGTTTGCACCGCAATTCAGTCGCGTTTGTTGCGATCATACGCACGGCTCCGATCAGAACAAACCGCTTCAACTGATTTAATACAATTTTGCGCGCTTAGCTCAGCTGGTTAGAGCACCTCGTTTACACCGAGGGGGTCGAGGGTTCGAATCCCCCAGCGCGCACCAGTTAAAACCGCACCATTGGGTGGGGTTTTTGCTATCTACGCGCGTGGAGAATAGATGCCCTATGGCATCTATGACGGATTCGAACGGCCACAGCGATGTGTGGCCAGCAGGACACACCGCGAGGCCCGGACCCGATCCCGAAGCTCTGCAGAGCTGAGAGGTGAGGGCGAATCCCCCAGCGCGCACCAGTTAAAACCGCACCATTGGGTGGGGTTTTTGCTATTTAGCATATAGATATCAGGAATCCAACCTTTGTCCCCATGTGTGGATAAAAGTGCCTGTCCCCTTTATTCACACACATACGGATCAGATCCGATTCATGCCTTCGTCTCCGAGGGGACAGA
>DOMJ01000045.1 GCA_003509895.1 Candidatus Uhrbacteria bacterium
GGCGTGTATCCCATAAGCCAACCGTCCCGATAGTCGTTTGTTGTTCCGGATTTTGCTGCAACGGGACGTCCGGGCAGAGTCAGAGCCGACCCCGCACCAAAAGCGTACTGTCGCGACGCATCATCAGATAAAACATCTGTCGTCATGCGTGCCACGTTCGCATCTATCACTTTTTGACCCTCTGTCGACTTCCACTCGTATTGCACCTCTCCGCGAGAATCTTCAACACGTAAAATGGAAACAGGGTCATGCTTCACGCCCTCGTTCGCCAAGGTTGCAAACGCACTTGTGTGATCGAGTAATGTTACCTCTCCTCCTCCAAGCACAACGGCCAGACCAAAACGACTACGATCGGTAAACGTGGAATACCCCATTTTTTCCGCAAAGTTCAAAAATGCATCTATACCAACAAGATACAGCGCTTTTACGGCAGGAATATTTAAAGATCCCTGTAGGGCTTTTCTCACCGTCACGGGTCCATGTTCCTTTAAGTCGTAGTTGCGTGGATGATACGTGCCCACATCCGAAGGAAAATCAGTTTCTACATCATAGAGAACCGTGTTTGGTGTGTAACCCGCCTCAAACATCGCCGTGTACACCATAGGCTTAATAGACGAGCCGGGTTGTCGTGCACGGATCGCTACGTTTACGGCACCATCGCTTTCTTCATCAAAATAGTCATGGCTTCCCACCATGGATAAGATCTCGCCCGTCTTTGGATCAATAGCCACAAGAGCGGCATTGCTAAAGTTAAACGACTCTCCTCTCTCCTCTACGGCCTTTGACACCTCTTCCTCGGCTATTTTTTGAAGGTCGTAATCTATAGAGGTAATTACCTTGAGTCCCCCTTCCTCAATCTCTCGATCACTGTAATCAAACTGCTCTTGCAGTAATTCCCGCACATAAAACACAAAATGCGGCGCAACAATATCTTCAACCGATCGACTGAGCGTGAGCGGTTCCGCCTGCGCGACTATTTTCTCCTCCTCGGAAATATAACCCTCCTCAAACATACGTCGCAGCACAAAATCGCGACGTTCCTTTAGTTTGTCCGGGTTATTTAAATACGTTGTTGGAGATTGTGGCAGACCTGCAAGTGTGGCAGATTCCGCGAGCGTCATCTCTGATGCCGCTTTTCCAAAATAGCTCTGAGCCGCCGACTCTACACCATAATTCGTAGATCCGTATGGAATTTCATTAAAGTAGATCTGTAGGATCTCCTCTTTTGTGTACTTCTGTTCTAGTCGTAACGAAAGAATGATCTCTTTCACTTTTCGTAGAAGGCTACGCTCATTGGTTAAAATAGCGTTCTTAACAAGTTGTTGCGTGAGCGTAGATGTTCCTTCTACGCGACGATTGGGAAGCATCCCATAGACAACCGCGCGCAAAATACTCAGCGGACGAATTCCCATGTGGGTATAAAACTTCGTATCCTCCGTTGCAATCACGCCATCAATCAAATCCTGTGGCAGCGTGTCTAGCGGAACAAGTGTACGCTTCTCGTCTACATATATTTCAAACAAAAGGTGATCTCCCGTTCGATCGTAGATTTTTGTGCTCTGCGCCACGGAACGATCCTGTAATGCGTTTGGATTCGGCAAGCTGCCTCCCATAAAAAGGAAGAGGCCTCCAAAAACAACAAAGAGGCCCACAGCCCCCACGGCCGCAAGAAGAAAAAGATTGGTAAGAAACGCTCGTGAAAACACCGTCGTGCAAACCTGTCTCCAGTAAGACGGCGCCGTTTTTGTATGCTGTTGTGTTGTTCGCCGTTGAGATCTTGAACGGTGCTTTTTCCAGCGGTGCGTCCGATTATAGTGTGGGTCAGCCATGTATTTTGGTTGATGGTTGTATAAAACGATTGTACACCAGTTGCGGCGCGTCTGCGATCTTTTGAGTAAAGAACCGGCGTGATTGATCCTGTGCTTATTTGAATAAACGGTACCCCTTGCTTCTTTTTGATAACGTCAGATTAACCTGCCAGTGTTAGCCAAGTAATTGCTCTTGACGGATCCAAATCGCCCTTTAGGTCGGCCGCCTATTTCCATTGACAAAATGGGCTAAATATGGTATAAGTTCCCCACCTCCTTTTAAGGGGGGTTTCTTATTTAACCTGGTTTTTATGACCAACCTATTCAACAACCTTGCCATCAAGCTAAAGGTTACGATTCACAAGATTACCACATTGGGACTTGTTGCTTCGTATGCCCTTTCTGCTCTGATTCCGATGAACGTTCCAACCGTTCAAGCGCAGGCCGCCTTGGATGAGCTGGTCACCGGAATCACAAAATCCCAAGAACAGAGTCTACCCGTGTCCGGTAACCGTGAGGCCCCACGTGTGATTAAAATCCCCGTAACGGCTTATAACTCGCTACCAAACCAAACAGACTCAACGCCGTTTAATACGGCCGACGGTACGTATGTGCGTGATGGACTTATCGCGGCAAACTTTTTGCCCTTGGGAACGCGTGTTAAATTCCCCGATCTTTACGGGGACAAGGAGTTTATTGTTAAAGACCGTATGAACGCACGTTACAACTACAAAGCGGATATTTGGATGGAGAACTACTCCGACGCGATCCACTTTGGCGTGCACTACACGACCATTGAAATTTATCCGGTACGTGTAAAATAACCCTTATCCAAAAAAACACCCCCAACCGGGGGTGTTTTGTTAATCCAAAAACTGAAAGCTCTGCAAAATCTGTTGGTGCGCCTCATTAAACTCATGATAGTTGAGAATAACCTTTTTCTCTGGGAGCGTAATAAAAAGGACCGTTTCATCTGTTCCAAGTTCCGAACTGATCTTAAACTTCTCCGCGTGCTCAAATCCGGCAACATCTCTCTGCTCATCAAACACGCGTACAGCCTCTCCTGTGGCTTCACGAGCCGCCTTATACTCCTCAGACGATAATTGAGTCACCTCTATTAAAAACGCTCGTCCGTTTACAATACTGGGCGGAGAAATAGAAACACGTTTTCCCGACTCTTCTACCGTCCACCCCGCAGGAATCTGAATACCAAATCTCTGCGTTTCACTTCTGTAAATATTGTCCGCCATCTCACTCACGTAGTCACCGTAATCAATTTTAAGCGGTCCGGACGGAATATACTGACTCTTCCAATAAAGGAAAAGAACGAACGCAATAACAACCGCAAGAATAAGAAGACCCAATAAAGCCGAAATCGTGTTCTTTTTTTTCATATCTGTCCTGGGTATCTATCTTCTTTTTCTTCACGAGCCAGTATACCACCCGCATCTTTATTAAAAAACACGCCCGTAAAAGGCGTGCTTTTATTGCCGAATTGGCATAACGATATAGGTTTGTGAGCCAAGCTCCAGTAAACCGTTTGGCATTACAAGACAGGGATTCACTGCATCTATCATCTTGAGTGTTACTCCTTCCGAACTCATGGCATTTAGCCCATCCAGGAGATAACGGAAATTAACCGTCATCTTATTTTCCGTTCCCGTAATACCCGCTTCACAGCTCACAACATTCGTTCCACGCGTTACCTCGTTTGCCGTAACCGTTAGTTTTTTCTCCTCGGGTAAAATCTGTAATATAATGTCAAAGACTCCCTGCCGAGAAAAGAGGCTCGCTGTCTTAATCGCCTTTATAAACTCATTTCTCCCCACAATAACCTCCGTTTTAAACACCGTGGGAATAATCTGTGTATAGTCGGGATAATTTCCCTCAATCGTTCTCGTAATAAGCTCTGCGGGCCCATAGGCAAACACCACCTGCGAATCGGATAGTTTCAGCTCAAGAATATCTTCCCCCTCCGGATCATCCTTAAAGACGGCTAACATTCTACTTACTTCGCTAACGGTTTGTGCCGGTATAATTATCTGACGATCCTGGGTCCGCTCTTGCAAAAGAACTTTCCGTTCCGAAAGTCGATAACTGTCCGTGGCCGCCAATGTGAGAGTGTTCTCATGAAATTTAAGGAGAACGCCAGATAGTTCCGGACGAGCCTCGCTGCGAGATACCGCAAAAGCCACTTGCGAGAAAGCATCACGCACAAGTTGAGCCGGCATTTTTATAACCGCTGATGTTTCTACCTGTGGAATCAATGGAAACTCTGCAGCATCGATACCGTTAATTTTTGTTGCCGTATCTCCACATCGAACCTCTAATACGTTATCAATGCGCTCCACGTCCACTCGATCGTTTGGGAGAAGGCTTACAAAATCATGAAACAGTTTTGCCGGTACGGTAAATTCTCCCGTTTTATCAATCTTTCCACGAATATTGATACGCGTTGCTATTTCTAAGTTGGTTGTTGAAAGAACAATACTCCCTCCTTCCGCTTTTAGGTGGACATTCTGCAGAACAGGTAGGTTTACCTGTTTATTGGATAGGTGGCTTACCACACTTAATCCCTTTTGTAGATTGTCTTTGGTACACGAGAAGATCATGATCCCTTGTTCTTAATGAATTTATAGATATAACTAGTATTAGTAGTAGGGCTGTGGATAGCGTGGAAAAGACGCTTTTGTGCAATGGGAGTCGTCGTTATCTATACACGCCCGCTGTGTGTATGTTCTGAACGAAATGTGTACGGATTCACACGGGCGTTGTTGTAAATATTTGTGCACGCGTTATCCACGACACCGCACACAGACTTTTCTACAGGTTTATAGACAGGGTTATCCCCGAAACCTGTGGATCTATGCCGTGTATAATCGTTGCTTGATGATTTCCATGTCATGACAAAGCTTCTCGTCTGAGTCTAAGCAACGCTTTATTTTAGAATAGGCGTGCATGGCTGTTGTGTGGTCTCTTCCACCAAGCTCTTGCCCTATGGAGGGGTACGAGTAGCTCATATCTTCACGCATCAGATACATGATAATTTGTCGTGGAAAGGCGAGGCGTTTTTCTCGACTCTTCCCCACTAACTCATCCATCGTGATGTCATAATATTCTGCAACAACATGCATCAGCTCTCGCGGCGTGGCGGTTTTAATAATGTCCACGGGGCGGAAACTGAGCACGATTGGAGAAACGGATTCCAACGTAGGGACCTGATTCTTTAACTGGTGATAGGCGATAATCTTATTGAGGGCACCTTCCAACTCACGAACGTTTGATTGAATATTGTCTGCCACGTGATGAACAACCTCTTGAGGCATGGTCCATTGGCGCTCGCGACACTTTGCCTCCAGGATCGCTACACGCGTTTCAAAGTCCGGGCTGCTAATGTCGGCGGTCATTCCCCACTCAAATCGTGATAAAAGGCGGTTTTCTAAGGCGGTAATCAGCTTTGGCGGACGGTCGGCGGACAGAATAATTTGTTTGTTCTGCTGGTGAAGAGCGTTAAACGTATGAAAAAACTCTTCTTGTGTTTCCACTTTTCCGCTAAAAAACTGGATATCGTCTACAATCAGAACGTCGACGGTTCTATAGATATCCTTGAATTCTCGCGCGCGGCCTGTCCGTACGGCTTGAATAAAGTCGTTTGTAAACTTTTCGCTCGTAACGTACAAAACACGCTTTCCCGGGTTTAAATGAACAACCTCGTGACCTATGGCTTGCAGAAGGTGTGTTTTACCAAGACCGACTCCGCCGTAAATAAAGAGGGGGTTGTAGGTGGTACCAAGGTTTTTTGGAACCGCCATTGCTGCGGCATGTGCGAACTCGTTCTGCTTTCCAACAATGTAGGCATCAAACGTGTATCGTGGGTTGAGTGTGTTCCCGATCAGGTCCTCCTGTGCGTCGTGCCGGCTAAAGGCGATCGAGGTGTCTAGGTGCGCATTGTTGATGGGGACCGGTTGAGAACCGCTGGACGATCCTTTTACTTCTACGTTGTAAGTAACTTCTCTCACGGCGTCGCTTGTTGCACGCTGGAGGGATTTAAGAATGCTTTTATGGTATTTGTTTTCTAACCATGTTTTGGTGAAATTGTTCGGAACGGCAATCACAATGTGATCGTGCGTGATTTCTGTAATAAACGTGTCCTTGAACCAAGTTGTAAAGTTAGCTTTTGAGAGTTCTAATTCGAGCTCTCCAAGGGTGGTTTCCCACAACTCTTGTGTATCCATAATTTTGTTTGAGTGATACGCATGAAGCGGACCGGCAGCCATGCGCCTAGGCTGCGTTTCCGAGTGACAGAATCATACCACATATCCACAATTGAAAAGAAAATAGGGATGTTTACAGACACTTGTCCACAGACTACGTGTATAACTTGTAAATACTGTGGATAGTTTTGGCCAAGATTGGTGTTGCGTAAGAAGATCGACTGGTTTTTTAGAACAAAAAATCCGTGTACAAGACACGGACAACTTGGGGATAACGTGAGGGTAACTCGGGAATACTTACGAAGGTTTGTCTACACCGCCCGGGCTCCATGGATTGCAACGTATAATACGGTACAGTGTTTTTATCCCGCCCTTTACAAGCCCCTGCCGTTTGATTGATTCGTAACCGTATTCTGAACAGGTTGGATGAAAACGACAGAACCCCTGAGGATACAGAGCCTTCATGGGACCGTGGTCAAAGGAGAGTGTTTTTTGATAAAGGCGAATCAATGCAAGAACAGGATACCGGGCCAAGTACGTAATGTCTTGAAGTTTCATAAACGAGGGACATCGTCTAATACGCCAACTTTTTTTAAAGCAGAGAGAACAGAAACCTCTAATTCTTTGTAGGAGGCGGTTAGTGCCTCTGGACGGGCAATAATCGCAACATCATAATCCGGTGCAATGTGACTCAGATGCTCCTCTAAGATGGCGCGAACACGGCGTCTAATGCGGTTGCGTCTAAAAGCGCGCTTATGAACTTTTACACCAACCACAATCACAAAGCGAGTTTGACCAAGACCATTTTTACGAATTTTTGTGCCAACTTTTGTATCAAATACACCCTTTCCTTTAGAAAAGAGCTTTTTAATGTCTGTTTCTTTTTTGAGCCTGTAGTCGTATGGGAGCATAACCCTATAATACAAGAAAGACACGCGCATGGCATGTCTTTCGGGTTTAGACGGTCAACTTAACGCGTCCTTTTGCTCGGCGACGTTTGAGAATGAGTCGTCCGGTTGCAGTACGCATTCGGGCTCGGAAGCCGTGGACACGCATCTTATGTCGTTTTTTTGGTTGGAACGTTCGCTTAGGCATAGGTTCATTCAATGTGTGGAGATTGTAGTAAAAAGGATGGATATTGTCAATAGCTACAGGTTCCTAAACTATTGAGGGACCTTTATGGCCTTTTTCTTTGATAATTATGGCCTTAAATACAGAAAAATCGGGGTTGATGCGCTTGCAAAAACCTTGATGACATTTAGACAGCCCAAGGAAGTTATTCACGAAGAGATCTATTTGCTAGAATGCTTATATGAAAACAACGGAAACGTGTCCGGAATGTTTGGAGAAACTGAAAGAGCTACAAAGGATTTGCGGTGCCTGCGGATATACGATTGAGCTCGTTCCGGCGGAAAAAATGATTGAGCGCTACCTTAAGCGACCTTCGCCCGGTGGGCTTTTTTGGACGCAGGCGTACGCTCTCGGTACAAGACAATATGTCTGGTTTCTTGTTTCTTTGATTCCGATTTTTGGAGTTGCGGCTCTTGTGGCTATGTTCATTTTTGGCCGGCGACTTTCCTGGAAGGTTGGTGATTGGGAAAGTTTTGAAGAATTCAAACGTCGTCAAGGACTTATGGATAGAATAGCCTATGTCTGGCTCGGATTGCTGATAGCGGCGTATCTTTACACACGTTTTATTGTTCAGTGGTAGGGTGAGCCCAATTTATTGTATTTGTAACAACAGAATCTCTCATTTTTCACACCCCAAACAAAGGAGACAGAGAAATAATGTTGGGTGCTAGCAGAATACGAACAGTCGGAAGGACACAAAACTATTGAGAAAACTAAGGAGTAAGCCGTTCTCTATATTGAAGGGCTTCCGTAATATGTGGTGTTTCTATGGTGTCGGATGCGGCAAGGTCTGCTATGGTGCGAGCAACCTTAATAATGCGAATATAAGCGCGCGCGGACAGGTGGAGTGAGCGAGCGGCGGTTCCAAGAATAAGTTTTGCTTCGTTGGAAAGGGAGCAGTAGGTTTTTATGTTGCGTGTTCCCATATCGGCATTTGTAACCAGATCCACTTGTTCAAAACGCTCTGTTTGAATGTTTCTTGCCGATTGAACTCGTTCCTGAATTTGTATAGACGTTTCCCCGGACTCTAATTGTTCCAACTTCTCGATTTCTAACTTGGGAACTTCTAGGTGAAGATCAATACGATCAAGTAACGGCCCCGAAAGCTTTTTTTGGTAGCGAATAATTTGCGTTGGTGTACAGACGCATGGATGAAATGGATCACTCGCATACCCACAGGGGCACGGGTTCATTGCGGCAACGAGCATAAACTTTGCCGGAAACTCGGCGGTGCCTGCAGCCCGGGACACGGTAATGGAGCCGTCCTCTAGTGGTTGACGAAGGTTTTCCAGTGCTTGCTTTGAGAACTCCGGAAATTCATCCAGAAACAAGACACCACGGTGTGCAAGACTCACTTGCCCCGGCTTTGGTGTTGTACCGCCGCCGATTAAGGCTACTCCGCTTGTTGTGTGATGTGGTGATTGGAACGGCCTCTGCGTTACAAGAGGCATTCCCTTAAGCGCTCCACTTATAGAGTGTACGCGTGTAATATCAAGGGCCTCATCAAGAGTAAGTTTTGGAAGGATGGTTGGGAGTGACCGTGCAAGCAGTGTCTTTCCGGATCCAGGTGGGCCCGAAAGCAAAATATTATGGCCACCGGCGGCAGCAATCTCAAGAGCTCTTTTTGCCCGCTCCTGTCCTCTTACGTGCACCATGTCGTAAGAACTAGAAACGGGCTGCCGATCTAATGCGACTACGTGAACGGTCGGAGGAATTTGTTTTGAGCCCTCAAAGTGCGCAACAAGATCCTTGAGATGTTCTGCTCCGATGACATTAATCCCACCAACCAGAGCAGCTTCCTGCGCGTTACAGGCCGGCACGATGATTGCAGTATGCCCTCGACGCTTCATCTCAACGGTAATAGGTAAAACACCGTCAACATGACGTATCGACCCATCTAGGCCCAGCTCCCCTAACATAACGAGAGGCTCTTTTGGAAGTTGCATGTGTCCTTGTGCGGCAAGGAGGCCAATGGCGATCGGCAGGTCGTAGGCAGGGCCTTCTTTTTTAAGATGCGCCGGCGCAAGATTTACCGTTACTTTGTAGCGAGGAAAGGGAAAACCACTTTTTTTAAGCGCCGCCTCTACTCTACCGGAAGATTCGTTTACGGCACGATCCGGAAGCCCAACAATCAGGAACTTTCTTAATCCAAAAGCAATGTCAACTTCAACATACACGGGCTCGGCAGCGAGACCAATAATAGCAGCAGATAAAATGGACATAAAAACCTCCCTTTATGATTTGGATGGGGAGGTTGTTTGCACAGAAAAAAGGATTCCGAGAATCCCGAGCACAATAAGAACATCTGACACATTAATAACACTTCTCCCAAACAGCAGGAGGTAATCTGTTGTAAACCCATGAACAACACGGTCAAGAAGGTTTCCCGTTGCGCCGCCGACAAGGAGAATAAGACCAACACTTAGTCGATGTTGTGTTTTCCATGAGTGACAAAGCCACACAACACAGACAACGAGGATTATAACGGTAAGCGGGATAACCACAAGCATCGGTAGCGGTGTATTTGCAACAACGCCCATGTTTTTGTGCAAATAGAGTTCAGCGACTCCAGGAAGAATGGGTATGGCGCGATCTACCAGTAAAGAAAGAGCACCTATTTTGGCGATCCCGTCCGCAATAGCAACAAAAACCGTACCAATAAGAGTAATAATGAGGAGCCGGTGGGAGGAGAAACGTGTTTTCATGGGCCTCTATTGTACCTCAGAAGGTGAGATTCTATTTTATTAATGCTGTCAAGTGCTCCCGGGTAAAAAGAAAGACTGCCTGAACTACGAGCGTCTCCCTTTATGGATAGGTGGAGCGCTGGTGACTCGGGCAGTCGGACGTTAGGTCCACTGCAGAAGAGCGCTCCAGTAGACCGGGATCTATCGACAAGAGTTGTCTTCAGATCTCGGCCTACGAGCTGCCTGCACATGGAATGAACATTTCCCTCATAACCGTTCTATGGCATCCCTCGGGCGTCGGTCCAATTTGAGACCAACATGAATTGAGGGGAGCCCTAAGTAACGTTTTGTTTTATCCCAATTTTAGGTGTTTGTTTTAAGAACATGGAATAGAACAGTTGCGAGGAGAGGTGCTCAGCCAAGATGTACCAGTCTTCGCTAGACACCCCTGTGGTAGGGGTTTTGAAAGAACGATTGTTTGAAGGGTACATACACATAGTAGCACGTTGAACACCATTTGTCAACGCATATATTTGGCTTATTTTAGTAAAAAATCAAAAATGAGTTCGTAGTATGTAAACTAAAATGTGGATAAGTATTTTCTTATCCACATATACTCACAGTTACACGCAGGTTATCCACAGATTCGTTAATCAAGGCAAAGTTCCCAAGATGACGCCGTTCTTACAATGGTAACCGTGTTTGGACTATTTTCTGCCAACATTGGCAGAAAAGCCTGTTTGTAAAATACTGCCGGGTGCTTTCCGCAAACCGTACTTGTCCACGACAATGTAGATATTTCTCGTACATACTCATTTAGGAGTTCCTTTGATGTTGTGGCTATAAATTGTTTCTGTTCAGGTTGTACATTTGGCTGCCTATGAAACCATCCAAAACGGTCCCCTCCTGTGTATACGATCCCCAAGGCCGAATCAATGACAGTTGTTGGAATCTCTTCTGCGGACACGAGCTCTGTAACCACTCGTCCATCGATTGTTTGACGCTCCCTTTGAATAGGATTTCTTGATTTTGACGATTCCTGAATAAATGAGAGAAGTGATTCGCTCGCACGCGTATTTGTGGCTATAACAAGGTTGTCATTGATGGACAGAAGATCACTTCCTTTTGGTAGAAGCCCATTTGTTCCAGGAATAAGGCAATCATTTGTACAGTGAATGCCAAGGATCACTTCCGGATGTAGTGGAAGGCTAATTGTATCGATTTTAGGCATGGATACTGCCAATCCCGTCTTTGTTGCGTAAATTCGTTTGGTGCGTATGGTGTCATCTTGCCGAATGTAAAGTGAACCAATCGTTGTTGGGAGAAACCATCCGGGTGGTCGTGGAGCACGGTTGAGGAATTCGTGTCCCGCCACGATTGATCCATCGGTTCTAACGGCAATGACGGAATCAACGACACCCGTTATCTCAAAAAGAAGGTCTTTATTGTTTGTATTGTATAAAACAGCTATGGCGTAGATATCTTCAGGCAAGTCAGATGGACCGCCAACGGTTGATGTTGCATTTGGAATACTCCTTCCCTGATGTACCCATATAACCGTTAAATACCCTAGAAAGATCAGGGAAAATACAACAACAGCCCAACGGATCCAAGGTCGGGCTGCTTTTTGTCTTTCTAAGCCGTAATCACGGTATCGGTACATGAGGACTAGTGTCTTTGGGGTGGTCGTGGCCCGCGAGAGCTTGTAGGTCTGTCTGTGTTTTGTCTGCGCGCCGGACGATCATTATCTGGCTTGCGATCAATCTGCTTTGGTGGTTCCGGATAGACATTTCCTTCCGCCTGCTTCATGGAGAGGTTTGTGCGGCCCATTTGGTCAACCTCTGTAACCTTTACATACACCTTATCGCCTTCCTTTACAATATCCTTGACTAGGTTTACACGATAGGGAGCCATTTCTGATATATGAACGAGGCCTTCTTGTTTTGGGAGAACTTCCACAAAGGCTCCAAAGTCCATAAGGCGCATCACGGTTCCATGGTAGGTCTTCCCTACCTCCACCTCTGCGGTAAGAAGTTTTACCCAATCCATTGCCTCTTTCATTCCCTTTGCCTCCTTGGAGGTAATGGTTACAACACCATCGTCTTCTATATCAATTTCAACTCCGGTCTTTGCAATAATTTCATTAATTTGTTTTCCGCCAGGTCCAATCACATCACGAATTTTGTCCGGATTAATCCTCATGCTCTCTATACGTGGAGCGTAAGGGGATAGCTCGGCTCGTGGTTCTGCGATTGTTTTGGCAATGACGTCCAGTATTTGGGCGCGTGCCCGCGATGCTTGTCTAAAAGCTTCACGAACAATCTCCATGTTGAGTCCCGTTGTTTTTGTGTCGAGTTGAATGGCAGTCACTCCCTCTCTGGTTCCGGCAACTTTAAAGTCCATTCCACCTTGTCCGTCTTCCAGGTCTTGTAGATCTGTAAAGACTTTCCACTCTTTCATATCCGGAGTGGACGCCAACCCAACAGCAACACCCGCAACTGGGGCCGTAAGCGGGACGCCGGCATCAAGAAGAGAGATTGTGGATCCACAGACAGAACCCATGGAGCTTGAACCGTTGGATCCCATGGTGTCAGACGTTACGCGAATAACATAGGGGAACGTTTCCGCATTTGGGAGAACGGGTTCTAGGGCTTTTTCTGCAAGTGCACCGTGCCCAACCTCACGTCGGCCGGGACCACGCAACGGTCGTGTTTCCCCAACGCTAAATGGAGGGAATGAGTAGTGATGCATGTATCGTTTTTTTTCGTCCACCTCCATAGTATCAATAATCTGCGCCGCGCCCGGACCTGCAAGAGTGACGGTTGAGAGAACCTGCGTCTCACCACGTGCAAAAAGACCGGAACCGTGCGTTCGTGGCAAAAGACCAACCGCACAGCTCAATGGGCGAATTTCTTCTATGGCACGTCCATCAACGCGTCGGCCATTTTTAAGAATCTGTTGAGAAATAACGTTCTCTATCTCGTGGTAAACCAAGCTGGTTCCAAAAGACAGATGTGCATCCTCAACCCCCTCTCCTGTAAGAAAAGTTTTAAGTTGATCGGTGAGATAACCACGCGCAACGGCTCGATCAATCTTTCTGTCCAAAGGCGCTCCAAAAAAGAGCTCTTCTACCCTGCTGCTAATGAAGGGTTTTGCAAGCGATTCTACCTGTTCGCGTACGGCTGTTTGATTGGCGGTTTCTTTGCCTGTGAGTGGATCCATTTTTTCTGATCCAACGGCGTCACGAACCTGCCCAATAAGATCCATAACAGGCGCAAGAGACGCAAGTCCCGCTTCTACACCATACATCATATCTGTGTCGGCAATTTGGTTCGCACTCGCCTCTACCATCAGAAGTCGATCCGGTGCCCCACACACAACGAGGTCAGATGTACTTGTTGCGCGTTGACTGTAGGTTGGGTTGATGATCCACGCGTTGTCTACGTACCCCATACGAACTCCGGCAACAGGTCCATTCCAAGGAATGTGAGACATGTGCAGCACGGTACAGGCGGCAATAATAGAAACAATGTCCGGATCGTTTTCTTCGTCAAAAGAAAGAACAGAGACAATCACCTGAATATCCGTACGAATACGTTCATCAAACAAGGGGCGCAGCGTACGATCAATCATGCGTCCGGCAAGTACCGCTTGATCCGATGGTCGACCCTCCTGCTTTATAAAGCGAGATCCTTTAATCTTCCCTGCGGCGGAGTACTTTTCCTCATAGTCCACCATGAGAGGAAAGAAGTTCATCCCGGGACGTTCTTCCTTAGACATAACAACGGTGGCAAGGACCACGGTGTCGCCATAACGAACGGTACAGGCAGCGTCGGCTTGGAAGGCCATCCTTCCCACCTCAATCGTGAGAGTTCTCCCAGCCCACTCCGTAGAGAATTGTTTTGGTTCCATAAAATTGGTTCCCCTGGCGGTCAGACTCAAGAGCTCAATGTGTTGAGATCTCTATCTTGCCACCAGGTCTGTGAATAAGCTGTCGCATGAGCGACGAAGTGGTCGTATCATTTAGAAAGCGGGGCGATACGAGCACTTCACCGCTCACGAGAAAACTCGTGAGCGAGCGACTAGTTGTTTAATGCGCGTTCGTTTGGTGTCAGACCACCATGATCAACCGGCGAACTATTTTGGCGCAATCGAGAGACAAAAGGAGCAGGTTTTTTCGTAGTTCTAATTGGGGATACGGTCTCTTCTCTTGGCTCCACGAGCGGTTGCGCAGATGTTGTGTCAGAGACCATTGTTCCTGCTCCGTGGCTACCGACCGGGATCAAAAAGCTACGCTTATTTTCTGATAAATTGATGTAATTTGTCATGCCAATCTTCTCAATAAGTCGACTTGAAGTTGTTTCCCGAAACGCAGCGACCTCTACAAATTTGCCTCGGCTATGGAGATAATCAATAAGGGGAACATAATCACCGTCACCGGAGACAAGAATAATAACATCCAAATCCGGAGAGGCGGTAATAGCGTCCACGGTCACGCCGACGTCCCAATCAGCCTTCTTTTGGCCACCGTCATATTCCATGAGCTCCTTTTCCTTGGTTTCTATCCCAAGGTTATTGAGCGCATCAAAGAATGGTTGGTTTTCCCCTGTCTTTGTAGAAACAACGTACGCGGTAGCACGAATGAGTTGGCGGGCTCCAACCGCTTTTTTGACAATGTTGCCAAAGTTCACCTTTCGGTTATAGAGATTTCTGGCGCTATAGTACAGATTTTGTACGTCGATAAATACACCGACACGCTGATGCTTATGATGAATCATAGTAAAAACAATGTAAAATGACTGAAAGATACGTAGAAACAAGGGGGCACGCCGATGGCGACTGCGGACATTTTGGGCAAATAGGGGCAGAGAGCCAGCAAAGAGAGGGGAAAAACGCGCCACGAATGAAACAAATGGACCTCCCAGGTGTTTATAAAACGGTACAGGGTACCGGGCGTACTCAGTGAAGACTGAACACGACCGGGATCTTGTAAACAGATCCCCGCGACCAAAATGGCCGCGGGGACGGAAAATTACTTTAATTTCAAAGCTTCCTTTAACTTTTTGTGGGCCTTAATGTCCTCTCGCTCAAGGTATTTGAGCAAACGACGACGCTCATTCACCTTGCGGATGAGTCCGCGGCGGGATGAGTGGTCTTTTTTATGTGTACGTAAGTGACCCGTGAGATCTTTAATCTCGGAAGTAAGAATCGCTGTTTGCACCTGTGGCGAACCTGTGTCGCTCTTGTGCGTAGCAAACTTACTAATAATGTTCTCCTTTTGCTTCTTTGTAAGCATAGTAATCAGTTAGCGAGAGCCGAGTAGCCCGTCGGAGAGATCAGGCACCAAGCAGTCGTTGGTTAATAACGCTGAAAATATACAGGATTAGGGGATTTTTGTCAATCCGTGGCGTGTTTGCGAGAAAACCCGCAGATACAGCAAGACCGTCCGATTGGACGGTCCAAAGACGTAACCCAGCCCACGCCCGGTTTGTACCTGGTCGGGTACGCCCCGGACGTGGGCGTCGGTCGGGTAAGTCCACCTGTGCTGGTGGCGTGGCCAGACCTTAACTGCTTTTCTTGTGGGCGTCAAGAAACACGAAAGCCGCCAGAAGAAGAGGCGGCTTACAGATTTGTGGCCGGCCCGCAGCGATGCGGGCCGGCCTGTCGGGCGAGCACGAGAGCAGGCACCATAGGCCCCGAGGGTTCTTAATCTGGGGTGCTTGAACGCCTCTTGGCCTTAGTCGGGCTGCCTTCGCAGCCGGTCGACTCTTTGTGTGCTGGGCCAACAAGCTCAAACTAACGCAAAAGCGGATGTTTGTCAACCCACTCGCCCAGTCACGGTGAGTGTCGTATAATAGTCGTATGGCAACCTCAAAAACAGAAAAACTCTTACTTGATTTTCTTGAGCATCTGGAAATCGAGAAAGGGCGCAGTGCACGCACGTTACGAAATTATGATTTTTATTTAAGGCGTTTTTTCACGTGGTCAAAATGGCCAACTCCAGGAGAGATTACAAGTGAAAAAGTACGCAAGTTTAGAGTTTGGTTGAATAGAGAAATTAAAGGGAGGGATCAAGAGAGCCCAAAGACGACCACGCAAAACTATCATCTCATCGCTCTGCGATCATTTCTTAAGTATCTTGCAAAGCGAGATATTAAATCACTGGCGGCAGAAAAAATAGAATTAGCGAAGCATCCGGACAGACAGGTTGATTTTTTGGAAGAGGATGAACTGTTACGACTGCTCGAGATCCCCAGAAGCGGAAAGGGGCTCGTGTCTTTGCGGGATTCTGCAATTTTGGAAACACTTTTTTCTACGGGGCTACGTGTTTCGGAGCTGGCAAAACTAGAAATTGAAAGCGTGAATTTAAAGCGAGACGAGTTTACGGTTACGGGCAAGGGTGGAAAACGACGCATTGTTTTTTTGTCGGAGCGTGCGCGAGATGCGATTAAGGCGTATCTGGACAAGCGTGCCGATACAGCGCCATTTCTGTTTGTCTCGCATGATCGTGCAAAAGCCGGACGAGATGTTGAGCAAGGCCTCACACCTCGATCAATCCAGCGGACGGTAGATGGATACGCGCGCAAGGCCGGAATTACCAAGCAGGTGTCGCCGCACACTATGAGGCACACGTTTGCTACGGATTTATTGCGAGGAGGTGCCGACATTCGATCTGTTCAAGCTATGCTGGGTCACGCCTCCATTACAACCACACAAATCTACACGCACATTACAAACAACCATTTGCGCGATATCCATAAAAAGCATCACGATAAAAAACGGAAAAAATAATACGAGATTTCAATTTATTCGGACAAGGGATTCTTCCCTTCTTAAATTAAAACACTCTCCACAAGGAGAGTGTTTTTTGACCGCACTTTTGTGAACCTAATCATAATAAGGTAAAAAACTATTTACCTCATCGCCTTCCGCTAGTACACGGCCAATACTAAATGTGTAGATTCCGTCTTGAGATAGGGTCTCATAAGATCTCACGAGTTGAGCGGGCACGCGCTGTTTTTGAACGGATAAGGTTGGATACCGCAATAAGTCTCTTTCTATAACCCATTGTCCGTTGCGCAATTCAACTGTTGTTGTGGTTAAGAGCCGAGTCAGAGATTGTGGCATTTCTAATACGGAGTAAGTAGGCTCAATTCCCTGCACTGGATTTTGTTCTAGTAAAAATTTTGTTGGTTCGGAGGTAAAAAAGCTGACAAAGGCTAAAGCTTGCTCTCTCGTGCTTATCTGACCTGTTATTCGAGAGAGTTCAGAAACGTTTTTGATTTGCGTTAAACTGCCGTTAGAACCTTTAACGTAAAACAATTTACCCATTGGAACGATACTTCCATCGAACTTCATGTACAACAAGTGGTCGGGCTGTAATGGAAAACCGACTGATAAAAGCTGATGACCAACCCATGACGGTGTTGTTGTTGGTTCAATAGGTTTGGTGTCCGGTACAACTACCGGTTGTTGTGGCGATGGATTTATGGAAACAGGAACGGTCGCAGGTACGGGTACATCTTTTAAAATATACAACACGGCAATTGAAGCAAGTATGACAACCGTTATTGCTACCAAAAGGCTATTTTTTTTATTCATAGATGTATTAAGTTTTGTAAGATGAATTTCTAAAACTTACAATTTCCTACGTGGTGTCTCTATGTTACCAAGCTCGCACCTATTTCCAAAGTCGCTGATAATGTGCCACGCGCTCCGCCCACTCCGCCGTTGGTTCAAAACCGTTAAGTTCCATTCTGGTGTGTTTATTGTACCAAACT
>DOMJ01000035.1:0-428 GCA_003509895.1 Candidatus Uhrbacteria bacterium
CTTATCTTGTCTGCCATTATTGCGTCCAATTACGTTTTTGCTGTGTTACTCGTGTTGATTGGAACTTTTATGATCCTCCAGCATTTTCGAGATCCGGAGAATGTCCCTATTTTGGTGCTCACAGCCGGAATCAGTGTTGGAGAACATTTTTATCCTTGGGATGAGGTAAAAGATTTTTGGGTTGCGTTTGATCCGCCTCATGTGAGCAAGCTCTATGTGGACTTTAAAAAGTCCAGTGAGCCGTTTATGAGCATTGATTTACCGGAGGACATGGATCCAAATGAGATCAGAGAAACGATGCTGGAATTTACAGAGGAAAGCATAACCAGAAAAGCAGAGTCCTTGACAGATTATATCCGGAGGCTGTATAAGTTGTGAGCACAGGCGTCTATTTTATTGAAATGTACCCGTAGCTCAGCTGGATAGAG
>DOMJ01000035.1:502-3548 GCA_003509895.1 Candidatus Uhrbacteria bacterium
ACCAGGGGATGGTAAGGGGAAGTCCTTCCCCTTACTTGGTGGGGGTGACTGAGCGCAGCGAAGACAAGAGGGGCGGAAGCCCCTATTGAGAGGAGCAAGGCGACGATGTGAAACGTCTGCCGGGTACACCACAAAACAGAGCAACTTCGGTTGGTCTTTTTTGTTGAGGTACCCGCGCGCGACTTGAACCAGGGGATGGTAAGGGGAAGTGCTTTAAGATACGTTTGAACGGATCTCTTGACAACGTGTAGGGATGGTTGGATTTGCATCATGATAAAATATTCAAACATGTGCCGATCGGCACATGTTTGAAACCTCCCTATAAATTCTTAACAGGAGGTTTTATGTTATCAGGAACAGAAGAATGGTTAATGGCGATAGAAGATACGATTTTGCTATCACGCGACTTTACTCGTGAAGTGGGAATGACAGCGGGCGACGCGCGAATATCTCGTCGCGATTATAATGCACACCTTGCAAGACAGGATCTAAATAGGTTGGCAATGAAAAAACTCATTAAAATGAAGAAAACTGAGGATGCAATTGTTATTCAGTTAACGGACAAAGCCCAGTTATCATTAACGAAAGCTCGTATTAAGGCCGTGGATCGAGATCTTCCTTCGCGTGAATATTGTATGGTTGCGTTTGATATTCCAGAAAGCTCAAGAAAAGTAAGGAGTATTTTTCGTCGTTTTTTAAAGCAGGCCGGTTTTATTCAATCTCAGAAAAGCCTGTGGATTAGTAAGAAGGATGTGGGACCAGATATGATTAAATTCATTCATCGTCTGAAGCTTGAAGCGTGGGTTCAAGTTTACGTTGGGAGGCTTGTTTAGAATATAAAACATGTGCCGATCGGCACATGTTTGAAATTTGGGCGCTGTGATCATACAGTAGAAGAGCATGACAGAAGTTGTTATACGCATAAGCGAAAACAATGAACATTGAGGATATTGACTCACACGCACTAAAACACCCGTAATCTGCTAAAATAGGCCTAGCTATCCATGTTCCTCATGTTGCAAGATCTCGTAACAACCTTGCCTGGCATTGGACCAAAATTGGCCAAGGCTTATACGTATCTTGGGATTCAGACAATCCGAGATTTGCTTTTTGCGTTTCCATTACGATACGAGGATTTTCGGGAAATTAAGGGAATCGCCGATGTGGAGCCGGGTGTGGCAACAACGATTCGCGGCACCGTTACATCTATTCGTTCTCGAAGAAGCGCTCGGAAAAAAATGGTTCTCACAGAGGCAACGATTGAGGATGGAACTGGCACTATTTCTGCCGTATGGTTTCACCAGCCCTACATCGCCAGAATACTAAAAACAGGAGACCATCTATCACTTTCGGGAAAGATTGACGATGGCTACGGACTTTCTATTGTCAATCCACAGTTTGAAAAAATTGCACCTATTGGGAGAACAACGCATACAGGGCGCTTAGTGCCTATTTACTCTACCGCCGGTCAAATGGCACAGAAGGGGAGGCGATTGGCTGTTAAACAGGCTCTTATGGCCGTGCAGGAGCTGGAAGAATGGCTGCCCGCTTGGGTGATGAGCCGATATGACTTGTACACGCTTTCTGAGGCGGTGCCGGTGCTGCACTTTCCGGAGGAACAAGAATCGTGGAGCAAGGCGATCAGAAGAATGAAGTTAGGCGAGTTGATTTTGCATCAACTGGGGCACGTTCAGGCAAAGAAATTGATAGAGGGAGCCTCGGCGTGTGTCATTCCATTTAAGGAAAATCGTATTCAATCGTTTGTTACATTGCTGCCGTTTGCGCTTACGGATGTACAGAAAAAAGCGATTTATGCCGCGTTAAAAGATATGGAATCCGGGCGTCCTATGCATCGCTTATTGGAGGGAGATGTGGGGTCCGGAAAGACAGTTGTTGCAGCCGCACTGGCGGATCATACGGTTGCTGCTGGGTTACAGGTGGCCTATTTGGCACCAACAGAGATTTTGGCCGTGCAACAGGCAACAAGTTTATTAGAGATTCTGGGTCATCGTGCTTCTGTGGCGCTTTTAACAAGTGGTTACCAAGAGATTGATGGTGTTCCGGTAAAAAGAAAAGAGGTACTTGATGCGCTTATAGATGGCCGTGTGTCTATTCTTGTGGGGACCCATGCGCTATTAACAGGAGACGTGCACGTGCCAAAGTTGTCCCTTGTGATTGTGGATGAGCAACACCGCTTTGGGGTGGATCAGCGTAAGAAGTTGTTATTACCGGACGCACAAGGAAACACACCGCACTTTTTTTCTATGACGGCAACGCCGATTCCGCGAACGCTTGCCATGGCTCTTTACGGCGACATGAGCATTTCTATTTTGGATCAACTTCCTCCCGGTCGTGGAGCGGTAGAGACGGTCTTACTGAGACCGGAACAGGATAAACAAGCCTATGCTCTGATAGGAGACAAGATTCGCAAAGGAGAACAGGCGTTTGTTGTTTGTCCGTTTATTGAGGAGTCGGAGAGTTCGGACGCGGAGTCGGTTACAAATCTTGTTCAGAAGCTACGCGAGGGAATACTAAATGTATTCACCATTGAGGTACTTCATGGAAAAATGAAGTCAAAGGAGAAGGAAGAGGTGATGGATAGATTTAGATCGGGAGAGATTCACATTTTGGTGGCAACGACGGTGATTGAGGTGGGAGTGAATATTCCAAACGCAACGACGATTTTTATAGAAGGAGCCGAGCGATTTGGTCTCGCGCAGCTTCATCAGTTGCGTGGGCGTGTGCGACGATCCAGCGCAATGGCGACGTGTTTTTTACACCCAACCTCTATGAGCGGAACAACGAAGGAGCGGTTACAGGCAATGGTAAAGTTTGATAGTGGATTTGAATTGGCCGAGATTGATCTCAAATTGCGGGGGCCGGGAGATAAGTACGGGACGCGGCAATCAGGGCTACCGGAGTTTGAGTTTGCGAGTTTGTCTGACCATGCCCTTATTGCGCAAGCCAGAGAGATTGCGGAACAGATTTTAGAGGAGGATCCAATACTCGATCAGCATTATTTACTGGCGGTTGAGTTAGAGCGGTT
>DOMJ01000035.1:3633-5643 GCA_003509895.1 Candidatus Uhrbacteria bacterium
GTTGAGTTAGAGCGGTTTACAGTACGTATGCGGGGATGAGGTGTTTTTATTGACAAGAAGACAAAAGTAGGCTAAAGCACTCGGGCTACAACCCGTAGCATTGAGAGGAAACGATATGATGACCCTGTACTTGATTGGGCTCGAGAGCGTGCCCGTCTCCCACGTCCAGAAGGAGGATCGCGGGATCCGCGTGATCCCCATGGCGCCGCGCGATGGGACCCCTCGGGGCATCCTCGTCACCCAGCGGGGCGAGCGATTCTACCGGACGATCTTCCACGGGACCTGTCCGGTTCACGTGCTTCCCCAGATGCCCCCGGGCATCACCCTGATCTAGGGACCCCCGAGAACAACTGAGCCCCTGCGGCCTGTTGGTTTGCGGGGGCCCTGTTTTTTATGTGTTATTTTTTGAGTGCGAGCGGATGATCTTGCGTGTAGGGAAGACCAAGAGTGAGGGCGTGTTCGGCTTTCTGAAGCTCATGCCCTAGATCCAGCGCATGACCCACCTGCGAGACGAGGCACAACTGACCAATCTTGAGAGAGAGCTCGCGCGCGCTTGTTCCTGTGTACTCTCCAAGGATAGATCCGTTCGGCCCTTGATGTTCGGCCACAATGTTGCCGTCTGCGATGCGAATCAAAAAGGCGCCACGCGGGTCTGCCATAGACGCATCCCAAACCTTTGCGGGCGGTCGTTCTATCACGGCACAGTCTATGAGTTTTTTTGCATGGTCAAAGTCCCCTTCGTAAATGTGCGCGCTTACCGATTGTATACAGAGAGCTCCACGTTCAAAGCCTGTTTCATCTGCAATTTGTTGATGGAGCGCGAGCAAGCCGAACGCATTTGGAATGGCTGCTTTAAAAATATCGTGACTGCGGAATGTGGCAAAGAGATTCACTTTTCCCTCACTTTGGAGCGCCTGAACGGATACCAAACACGGTGTGTCTACCGTTGCAAATGTGTCTATCGGGGGTACAAAGGTTATACCCACCCCACGCCGTGAATCGGGACTGCGTTTTAGGTTGCCAATAATACAGTCTGCGATTTGATCAATGGGCTGCATACCACTTTCATCCGCCCATGCACGCAGGCGACTTCCGTAGGTGTACGCGACTCCTTCCTTGACCGAGGACTCCATGAACACTTTATGGTACTGCTCCACAGCCTCACGTGTGACACCGATTGTTTCTTTAAGCTCATTTGGCCAGTCGGAGGGGATATTGACTGGAAAGAGTCCGGGTTCACCCTCTATGATCCACTGCATACCGGGAAGTTCGCGCTGTTCCATACCGTACTGCGTACCTTTTACGTTCCCGTAGCGCATAACATGGAAAACCACCTGTAACCAGACCTCTAAGACAGTTTTACCTCGCAACGTAAACCCAACTTCTTCACGAGGAAATGTTTCTACCGTTCTTGGGGCCGGTGGATCAAACGAAACAGGCTCCATATAAGGTGTGCTGGAATCCGTTGGAAGATGATCAACGGCTTCCCTGAGTTGATAGTCGGAGAGATCTCGTAATGTGACATTTTTACGAATCGTCTCAATGACTGATGGTGTAATCTCCGGCTCAATCTGAAATTCTGTGCCGAGAATAATGCCCTCGTTGCTTACCCCATTTTCCCAAAGGGCCTTGATCAGATCCGACCCACTTCTTCCGAATGGGCTTTGTGAAAGAGGGCCAAACCCCCACAAAACAAGTGTTTGTATATGCGGGTTGAGAGCGAGATTACGCAAGAGGGGATTGACTCCCTGACGCGAATACAGGGTTCCAATAAGTGAGGCCTTTTTGAGCAACTCGGGAACAGCGGTCGTCGCCACATCCATTTTATTCCATACCGTGCAAAACCCAACGCTTGCCGTTGGAGACCCCTGTATAACGGGATATTTGTCAGGAAGAAACAGTTCCATATTCGGTTGATGTCTTCATGTGTTTTACTAGGTCACGGATTGTTTTAACGCTTGTATGATCCACGATGTGTTTAATACCAAGACGTGTTGCCTCCCTTTTTCT
>DOMJ01000027.1:0-3395 GCA_003509895.1 Candidatus Uhrbacteria bacterium
CGTGGTTTTTGTTTGCGTGAGGGGTGTAGAGCCTATGCATGCTTGATAGAAGAAATACCGCCCACCAGAGTGGAGCGACGTGTGCGCTCCCGGGTAGGCGGCGAAAGCCGTGAGAACCATTCTCAATTGAACTCCATCATCAGCTCGAGCGCCGCTTGATCGACGCCGTACAGCTCTTCCAAACAGGTGCTTATGTCGGCCTCAAGTTCCTCTACGAACCATGAGATGTAGCCGTACAGAATCTGCTTGTCCGTCATGCCCATCTCCCAGAGGAGCCTGTCGAGAACGCGTTCTGCAACCCGCATTCTCAGGTCCGACACCACTATCTCCCCCGTAGCCCACCAGATGTACTCCGGTAGCCTGAACCTTACATTCGTTCCGCATCCGCATGACTCAAGCGCCATGGTCAGGATTCCCTTCAACGGCTGTACCCAATCCGTCGTGCGCGCCCGACTCATCTCTCCTCCCATCTGCGGCGTAACCGCGAGTTCAATCACCTCTTGAGCCTAGAACAGAAATGACTCCCTGTCAATAGTATTGCGCATCTCTCGTAAATAGACAAACAAAAAGATCCTGATCATCTGAAGATCTGGGGATCTTTTGCTCTTGTTGCTAGCCGATCACTTTTCCACCAAACGCCTCTAACACACTCGTGACTTGCGGATCTTGTTCAACATTGGAAAACATCCCCTGAATTCCAACATTCTCTCCAATGACCTCTGTTAAAATGCCGGCGAGAAAATGGTTATTTTTTGGTTGATTAACCGTCTCTGCGTAAAACTCAAATTTTACTTTTATAATCGCGCGGCCGCTATCTACACGCACCGGCTCGGCAAGCTCTAACGCAAGAGGCAATGACGCATGTCGTTCTCGCACCGTCTTTTGAAACGTGGACCAATATTTCTTGATTGTTTCAATCGTCACACTGTTGTCTGTTTTTGTCTCCGCTTTTGGGTCGGCATCTATATGTACCGGCTCCATAATCCGTCGTTCTCCGATGGAATCATGTACGGCACTCCTGGGTTCAACCTCTCCCCTCTCTTCAACAACCGTTTGAGAGATAGATGCAGAAGTATCTATAGAAGAACTCAATCCACACACCTCTACAATGGCGAGCTCAATTCCTAACTGGGGAATATGATACGAATAGTCACTGTACTGCGTTTGCGCAACAAGAAAACCATCTAAGAGCTGCTTGATGCGCTCAACGGAAGTATTTGCAAACAACATCTTGAGCTGCTGCTGCTGTTCTTGTGTATAGGCTTTGTCTTCTCCCTCTCCGAGCCGCTGCAACAGAGCAAGTCGAAGCAACTGTACCACCTCCTCAACAAGTCGTGCCGGCTCCACACCAACACCTACAAGCTCATGCGCACACCAAAGGGCTTGTTCCACGTTCTTGTTCACAAGTGTTGCAAGAAGCGCAAACGTTTGCTCTACGTCTATGACCGGCATCACCATGCGCGCCAAATCTGCGGTAATGGTTTTTGCATCCAACGTAAAAATTTGCTCCAGTAAACTAATTGCGTCTCGCACGTGCCCACCGGATCTACGCGCTATTTCTTCCATCACAGTCGCATCCACCTGAACACCCTCACCTTTTGCAATCACCTGCAATCGATCCGTGAGCAATTCTGTTGCAACATTTGTAAAATCGTATCGCTGACACCGACTCACAATCGTGTCCGGAATTTTGTGCAGTTCCGTTGTTGCCAAAATAAACATTGCATACACCGGTGGCTCCTCCAGTGTTTTTAAAAGTGCATTAAAGGCTCCTTTGGAGAGCATGTGCACCTCATCTATAATAAATACCTTTTTTGCTAACTGCGTTGGCGCAAAACGAACATTTTCAATCACGTTCTCGCGCACGTTGTCTACGCCCGTGTGTGATGCCGCATCAATCTCAATCACATCCATTGCCGACCCGTCCATAATGGATAGACAGGATACACACGTGCCACACGGTTCTGCCCCCTTTCTGGCTGTGCAGTTAACGGCCTTTGCGAGCAACCGGGCGATTGTTGTTTTCCCAATACCACGCGGACCGGAAAAAAGGTAGGCGTGTGCAACCGTATCTGTTTCTAGTTGGTGCCGAATTGGCGTAACCACGTGATGCTGACCCGTAACCTCCTTGAACGTTTGCGGACGATAGGTACGATAAAGGCTCATAGTGGAGGCAGTATACCACAACCAAAAGACCGCCCGGAGGCGGCCTATTTCTTGATAATATTCTCAACAGCAGCCCAGGAAGCACTCTGATCCTGGGGCAAAAGGCCCACAATCTCATCCCCGGCCTCACCACGGAAATATGTGACACTCGCTGTAAGAATGTGGTACGACCTTCCGTCTTCATCAATCAGAGCATAATTGCCATAATCGTCTATTGCAAGCGTGCCGACCACGCGCTCTCTCTCCACAGGACCAATCTGCTTAAAAACAAATGACCCATCCTCCTTAATCACAAGCTTCATAATATCCCCCTCCACAAGCTTTGACTTAGATGCGTAATTTGGAGGAACATTATATTTTACTCCGTCCGTGCCCATCATACGCTCACCGTCAAAAACGCCCTCTACAATACGACCCTCTCCATCTTCTTCTCTCGGGACTGCTTGCGTTCTAAAAAGGCCTGTATCTACTTCCATATCCCCCTCTCCACGCTCCAACATATCTAATACGTTATCCATTTGTTGACGCATTTGACGTAATGCACGAATCGCAATACGCACCCGTTGGTCGGGTGATCGTACCTCCTCACTCTGGCCAAAGGCGTTTGGCTCCAGAGCAAACTGGTCGTTTGAATCATCGAATGTTGGGAGAAACGGCATTTTTGTTTTTCTTTTGCCCGGAACAATTTATGGGCGCCTCCTTAGTAGCGTCAGTATAGCATTTGTCCGTTTGTTGGAGTAGAACAAACCGCACGTCAAGCTGTGGAAAAGTCTACAACGTACTTGGTAGTGATGGTGCCACAGGAGGAGGTGGTGTTGGCGAACCGTAACCGGAACGTCTGGCAATATCACACTCAACCTGCGCGCGCGGCTTGCCATACGTGAGGCGCGCAAGCTGTCTCACTTTTTCTGCGAGTTCCGGGTTTGATTTTACCGGTGGCAAACTCGTCATAGTAAACGGTGGCAATTGCGAGTTATTTTTGATCATTTTGGTATACCAGGTAAACGGATCTGAGTTAATAAGATCATTTGCATTAAACTCTGGCGAGAAGACCTTAATAAAGGTATCCGTATCCTCCGGTCCAATACGACTCACAAACATAGAGCCGACGTTTCCAAGAATAGCATCGCGAATTTCCGTATCACCCCGTTGGACGACCTGACTCATATACTGGTGCGCCAAAATCAGATCAAGACGATACTTACGCGCCTCGGACAAAATCGTCGCGA
>DOMJ01000027.1:3648-3806 GCA_003509895.1 Candidatus Uhrbacteria bacterium
GCCATCTGCAACTTGGAAACAATGACAAGACCGAGAAGTTGTGCATTTACCTCTCCCGTCTTTCCCTTGGACAAGTCAATCAATAATATTTTCTGGTTGTCCATGACCTCACGAAAACTAAACCCGGAATGCGTTTGACCAATAATGTTGCGCATCAT
>DOMJ01000027.1:3975-4402 GCA_003509895.1 Candidatus Uhrbacteria bacterium
TGACCAATAATGTTGCGCATCATCGCATCCTCCACAAATCGACCCACCTTGGAAATAAGGTAGCCAAGCATCTCTGATTTATGGAAGTCGCTCACCTTGGCCATCTCCTGCTCCCAATACGCACGCACCACAGGATCTTTGATTTTTGCCACCCACTGTTTCTGAAAATCCTCGTCGCTAAACATACGAGGGATCTCTGCAATTGTGCCCGGATTTTCAAAGTCTGACATAAGCGTGAGCATCACATTACGCATATGGTGCTCAAACGTTGGCCCAATCATGTCCGGTGGAAACAGCTTGTAAAAAATGGAGATCATGTCCTGCACCGTCAGATCAATTAAGCCGGGTGTTGGTGCTTCCAACATATTGAGTCCAACCGGCATGTCTGTATCGTAGGGAGCAAAGACAATCACATCTTCTATGCGGT
>DOMJ01000023.1:0-6370 GCA_003509895.1 Candidatus Uhrbacteria bacterium
GAGTGGTTCAAGAATGAGAAGCAGGTCATTCAACAGCTCATGCCGGACCATCCTCTCTTAAAGGCATTGGAAGACCAGCAATAGTGATTTATGGAATACAATAAACTTGTGCGCGACAGGATCCCAGAGATCATTAAACAAAATGGAGAGGCCGCAGAAACATATATTGCGGACGACGTAGAGTTTAAAGAACGATTAATCGCAAAGCTCCACGAAGAAGTTCAAGAATTTATTGAAGAGCCGTCCGGCGAAGAAGCTGCAGATATCATTGAGGTTCTCCGAGCCTACTGTGAGATTCTCGGCGTCCGTCCAGAAGAGTTAGAGCACATCCGTGCTAACAAAGCCGCCTTGCGCGGTGGATTCTCAAAAAAATTGATCCTTACGCGAACCAATCCATAGTTGTATGAAGAAAAAAGTCCTTATTATTGGTTACGGTGGCACCATTGTTATGGTTGTGGACCCAATCAAAAAAACCGTACGACCCGCAGACAACATTGATGAGGTTCTATCGCTATTGCCAACGATTTCCGAAGTCGCCGATACAGACATGGAGATTCTTTCTAATAAAGACAGTACCAACGTGTCTGCTCCAGATTGGTCTCGAATCGCCATGTTTATACATGACAAATATGACGAGTACGATGCGTTTGTTATTACGCATGGCACCAATACGCTCGCCTATACAGCTTCGGCCCTTACATTAGCACTTAGTAACGGTCTCACAAAACCTATTGTTTTAACTGGCTCTCAACTTCCTCTTACGGTCTACGGCAACGATGCACGATTTAACTTTGAAAACGCGATCAAGACAGCAGTCGTCGCCTCTGAACAAAATGTTGCGGAGGTGATGATTGTGTTTAGTGACGTTATTCTGCGTGGATGCAGATCAGTAAAGGTAAGCGAAAGTGGTTTTAGAGCGTTTGCGTCGCCGGCGTTTCCGGAGCTTGGCACCATTACATCAACAGGCATCCATTTTAACTCCAACACCAAAATAGCAATCGATAAAAGTAAGCCAAGCCTCCTCCCGCATTTTAATACGGACATTGTAAGCATCGATCTTACGCCAGGGCAGAAACCGAGTATGATCGAGGCACTCGTGTCGTCCGGCCACTGCAAAGGCGTTATTCTTAAATCCCACGGAGCGGGGAGCGTTCCAACCGAGGGAGAGCTTTCCTTCTTGCCATTTATAGAAAAAACGACTCAAACATATAAGATCCCCGTGATCGTTTCTACAAAATTTTTGGGCGGTAATGCCTACAAAGAGATAAACGATGAGTGTGCAGCTCTCGCAATAGAGGCGGGCGCCATTCCTGGAATGGACCTTACAGATGTAATGACCGAAGTAAAACTCATGTGGATCCTTGCACAGGGGACTTATTCGGAACAAGAAATTCGTTCGCGCATGGCCACAAGCTACGTCGGTGAAGTGAGCGGATCAGACAGGTAGGCCCACTTAAATCATAACCCACTTATGAACAAACGATTCCTCTCACCAATCATTTACGGAGCCTTTCTAATTTTAGTGCTTGTTGCCGTTATGGCCGTCGTGATTGTTTCAGACGCGACTATCGGTTTGCTTCCCTTTGGCATGAACGGCCTCCTTGAAATCCTCTTTACGCTGCTTACACTGGGAACGTATCTCTTTTGGATAGGTAGCAAGATAACCAACAAGGGAGCTTCTTCCATCAAAAACGGGTTTTTAACGCATATGTATCAATCGTTGTTGGGGTATATTCTTGCTATTCACAACGGGAGTAATCTTCTCGTTCATGGGTACTATGGCGGGCTTGGTGAAGCCTACCAAGCAATAATACTCGGTGTTTCCCTCTGGGCGATCGTGATCAATGCCGTATACGTCTACACACACCATAAAAAGTAACTGATCAAAATCCGGAAAACTCCGGATTTTTAGTTTGTAAAAGACCCGCCCGCTCTCTGTGATAGAATTGCGCAGATCACAAATCCCAAAATAGCTGATCTTGATCCATTGTCTGTTTTATCACCGTTGCTTCCTTATACAACACTATGAATGCGCTAGAAATCAAAAACTTTTCCAAATCCTACAACGAATCAATCGCTGTAAATCATATCAACCTCACCGTTCCAAAAGGGGAATTCTTTGGACTTCTTGGCCATAATGGAGCGGGGAAGACCACAACGATTCATTGTATTACCGGTATCTCAACATTTACCGAAGGATCTATACATGTCATGGGAAAGGATGTGCAAAAGGATTATCAAGAAACACGCGCACTCATTGGGCTCTCGCCTCAAGAATTTAATGCGGATATTTTTGCTTCTATCGAGGTCACTATGGACTTTGTTGGTGGTTATTTTGGAATGAAGAAGAAGGATCGAACAAAACGAATACAAGAACTTTTAGAAATGATGGATCTTACCGATCACTGCAAAAAACCTTTTCAGGCCCTCTCCGGTGGACTCAAACGTCGCGCGATTCTTGCTCGCGCACTCATGCATGATCCGGAAGTTTTGATTCTAGATGAACCAACAGCAGGCATTGACGTGGAACAGCGCCGTGCTCTTTGGAAGGAGTTGCAAAATCTACACAAAGCAGGAAAAACAATTATCCTTACCTCCCACTATCTGGAAGAGGTTGAGCATCTCTGTTCTCGCGTTGCCATTATGCATAACGGATCCGTATTAAAAGAACTGGAGAAAAAGGACTTTAAACAAAATGGATCATTAGAGGAAACGTATCTCACTCTTACCGGATCCGCACTCTAATATGAACCTTGTACGACTCGGTGCCGTAGTTAAAAGAGAAACGCAACGTTTTCTTCGCATTCCCATCCAAACACTTATTGCGCCCTGGATCTCTGCAACGCTTTACATCCTTGTCTTTGGTCTGATTATTGGCAGCCACATTCAACTCTTTGAGGAGATGAGTTACATTGATTTTGTTCTACCCGGTATTTTAATGATGAATGTTGTTCTGTCCGCACTGGGCCAGAGCTCCACATCACTCTTCTTTCAGCGATGGACCCGTGTGATTCACGAAACACTAACCTCACCACTTTCCTACGTGGAAATGATTACGGGCTACGTGATTGGAGCAGTTGCTCGGTCTGTAATTGTGGCGACAGGCATCTATGTTATTGCCCTCTTTTTTACAGGAGCAAACCTCTCCCACGTTGGTTGGTTCTTCTTTTACGCCGTTATGACGGCCATTATTTTTTCTCTCGTAGGGCTGCTCGTGGGTCTTTGGGCGGAAAAAATGGAACACCTCAGTATTCTACAAACATTTGTTATAACGCCACTTCTCTACGTAGGTGGAGTATTTAATAGCATTAGTATGCTCCCGGAAAAACTCCAAATGATTGCAAGGTTTAATCCATTTTTCTACCTCGTAGATGGATTGCGCTATTCTATGATTGGTTTTACGGAAAGTAATATCATGGGTGGAGTTATTGGCCTATCTGCTGGGGCGTTCCTCTTGTTCTGGATCGTGCTGACACTATTTAAACGCGGTTGGAAGCTGCGCGTATAGTGTATTGACAGATCCGTTTCCTCCTGGTACCCTGCGAGCACTCGACAAAAAACCTGAGTAACCCAAACGGACACGACCTGCGGGATTACACATTATTATCACCTATGCCAAATACATCATCCGCAAAGAAGGCCCTTCGCCAAACAATAAAGCACGCTGCACGCAATAAGACGGTTAAGCACGTTATGACGGTTGCAACAAAAACCGTCCGTAAGTCTGCTGCCGCTGGTGCCGCCGATGCAGCTCGCAAGGAGCTGATCGCCGCACAAAAGCTGATTGCCAAGGCTGCACAAAAGAACGTGATCAAAAAGAATACGGCTAGCCGACGTATTTCCCGACTAAGCAAGTTAATCGCAAAGATCAAGTAAGCAATTCCGCACCTTTTGGTGCGGTTTTTGTTTTTATGAGCTTTTGTGCAGATTTAGCCTTTGCTCTTTAGAACGTCGTCATTGCGAGTTACGAAGCAATCTTACTTGTTTAGCGAGATCTCGCAAAATCGATCAGGTTGCCTCGTCGTGCAACTTCTCGCAATAACGGAGTTGGACTATAAAAACGAGCACGCGCAATGACGATCTAGTGAGCTATCTAGTAGTGCAGGAGGGAATTTCTACACAACAAGATCAATCACAAGTTGCTTGAGGACATCTGTGTCTGACATGGACTCACGCTTGAGTCGCAACTCTGCCGACATCACGACATCGACCATGTGTTTTAAAACGTCCGGCTCTACTTGCAAAGCGCGAGACAACGTCTTTTTTACAATAAATGGATGGAGACCAAGCACGCGCGCAGCGTCTCGCTCACTTCCACGGCCGTGCACCATCGCAAATGCTCGCAATTCAACAAGCAGTTGAACCTCTCGCTCCAGCATCATCAATAATTGTCCTGCAGCCGTCCCACGAGATAGCTCATTGGACAGCAATTGAACAGCTTGCTTCTGCCTTCCCTCACGTACAGCGTCTAAAAATGCAAATAGCTCGTCGTTAAACGTCGGCTCCACGTATTGCTCAACAAACGCCTTTGTCACCACTTCGGAACCTGCAGCAGACGACACTTTGTTGAATGCGTTAACCAGGCGCCAGGTATCTTCTCCTGCTCGCACAATCAGCTCTTGTATCGCATTTGGCTGCCATGTTGATCCATTTTTTTTCACCAACACGCTCATAAACTGTTGTGCCTCGGCGGTCGTCATCTCTCCAAACGGAAAATCATGAATATCTTGCTTCTCTTTAAGGGCTAGGTACAGTTTGTTTTTTGTCGCTCGATCCTTTGTGATCTCAGCATCTAGCAAAATAATAATCGTCTCCTCTCCACGATCGACGAGTCGTTTTGTCCAGAGCTCGGCGTCTACTTTTTTTGTGATGGAATGTGCGAGCCCCTCCAAAATAATCATTCGTCGCTTTGCCAGAAAGGGCGGGGCACCAACAGCGCTCATTATAACCCCCTCCTCATGCTCGCCTACAACAAAACGATCCATATTCATCTTACTTGGATCGTATTTCTCCACAAAACGCGCCACCATTTCATCGACCTTTTGCTTGGCGCGATAGGTATCTCCTCCATAGACGGTTAGTACCATAGTGAAAGGATTTTACCACAGATCCAAACGACGTATGACTTTCATGCTGTCCGGTTCTTTGTTGCCCACAAAACAAGACATTGATAAAAGCCAAAGCCCCAAACCAGATGGTAAGGGGCCTTAGACGTTCCGCCGTTTGGCGGGGGCTTCAGGTTACTGGAAGTGGTAGAGGATGAGCTCATTGATGAGCTCGGCCTCCAGAAGGGGGCCGGGGCCACCGAGGACGGGGTGGCTACCGATCTTGATCGCCAGATCGCGGCACGCCACCAGGAACCGATGTAGGCGATCGTCGCGACGCATCGCCTCGATCAGGATCGCGGGGCTATGAACCCCGAGATCCATGGCCTCCAGGCCGTGAAGGATGTTGGACAGAATGCACTCATGACATCCGCCGCCCAACACCTGGACGGGCGCATGGACCGTGTAGGCCCAATTGAATCCGCACCCGCAAAACTGTCCCGTGCCCCCGTGATGGCACTCGGGCAGCTCGTGCTCCACCATCCGCGCCATCGCCCCGTCGAACCCACCATCGGTGGCCTCGCAGGGCCGGATGATCTTCTTCTTAGCGAGCTCCAGGGTCTCATTCACCTTCTGCTCGAACTTGATCTTGCGGCTCTCGCTCATAACGTAGCTCATGACGCTCTCCTCATTGCCACAGAACGTGGCGGGTTTATTTGCGTTCTTGTTTCAATCAGGCTCTTGCGTTTCTGCCTTCCTGATCTTGGTTCTGTTATATCACAAAAAACCAATAATGTCAATGCGTGCTATATTTGTAAAATAGACACTTTACAGGTATATTTGATATATATATCGAAAATTGGTATATATAATATTGACATATGAACATCCAAAACGAACTTAAGCAGCTTGATTTAACCAAAACAGAAATTTTGCTCTATCTGTACCTGTTGGAATCAGGGCTATCCACTCCACCACAAATTGCAAAAGGGACAGGGATCGCACGCACAAATACCTACAACGTTCTACAAAGTTTGATTGGAATGGGTTTGATAGAGGAACATTTGGAGGGACACAAACGCGCCTACATTGCGCGCGACCCGCAAGCGCTCCTGGACACGCTCAATAGAAAGAAGGAAGCGCTCACAAGGGTCCTTCCTGACTTACGTGCACTTCATGTTACGCAAAAAAATAAGCCAAAGATTCGATTTAACGATGGATGGGAAAGTGTAAAAGAAATTTATCGTCAGTCAACAGTGGAAAAAGAGCTGTTTGCCATTGGCTCTACAAAACGGCTGGTTGAATTAGATGAAACATTTTTTTCG
>DOMJ01000023.1:6496-10199 GCA_003509895.1 Candidatus Uhrbacteria bacterium
GATATTGTAACCGCCAGCTCTCGTGAAGTTGCCGAGGGTTCAACATCGGTAGAATTGAAGGGTTTGTACGATCTTACCGTCTTGCCACCCGAATATGGAGAGATGGCAACCGATATCTTGATTTGGGGAGACAACGTTGCACTCATTTCATTGCAGGAACCAATATTTGGAACCATTATTACAAGTCCAGCGATCGCCGAATCGTTCAGACTGGTAGCGAGAGTTATGTCACGTTCGTTGCAATCGTAGGTAATGATACCTAGCACATAAAAAAACAAGCTCTTACGAGCTTGTTTTGATCCACGGTTCCATATCCCTCCAATCTTGCCCCACCTCCACATCCACGGTAAGCGGCACTTCTAACGTCACCACACCTTCCATTACCTCTTTCATCTTCTTTGCAACCTTATCTACCAATCCATCCTTTACCTCAAACACGAGTTCATCGTGTACTTGCAGAATCATACGTGCATCACTACCAAGGCCTTCCTTGATCAACCAAGTTTGTGCTTCTACCATAGCCATTTTAATCATATCGGCAGCAGTTCCCTGTAACGGCATATTAATCGCCATACGCTCCGCCGCCGCACGCAGCATCTGCATTCCGGAATCTAAGTCCGGCAACTCGCGCCTGCGCCCAAACAGAGATTCCGCATAACCAACCTTTTGTGCCGCCTCCAAAGAAGAATCCAAATATGTTCTGACCGCAGGGAACACCTCAAAATATCGCTCAATAAAATCCTTTGCCTCTTGATAGGAAACCTCAATATTTCTGGAGAGTGCACGCGGACCCATCCCATAGATGATACCGAAGTTCACTGCCTTGGCCGCCCGTCGTTGCTCTTTGGTTACCTTGTCTTCCGGCACGCCAAACACCTCGGCCGCCGTTGATCTGTGAATGTCTCCACCGGACGTAAAAACGTTTATCATCTTCTTGTCTTTGGAAAATGCCGCAACCAAACGTAACTCTATTTGTGAATAATCAAGCGCGAGAAGTTTATGGCCCTCCGGTGCCACAAAGGCTTTTCTAATCTCGCGTCCAAGCTCTGTCCGTATTGGGATATTCTGCAGGTTTGGATCGGAGCTGGAAAGCCGTCCCGTTGCGGCAACTGTCTGATTAAAGGACGTGCGCAACCGATCGTCCGCCCCAACAAGTTCCGGAAGCGCGTCCACATACGTTGATTTGAGTTTACTCATTTCCCTGTAATGCGAGATGAGCGGCACAATCTTGTGCGTCTCCCATAATTTCTCTAACTCACTTGCCGCCGTAGAATAGCCGGACTTTGTTTTCTTAATCCCCTTGATTGGTAATAACAGATCTGTAAACAAGATATCCGCTAACTGCGATGGAGAATTTACATTAAACTCCTTGTCCGCAAGCTTCCAAATCTGTTTTGTGAGCGAGTCGATCTCCTTTGTAAGTGTTTTGGACATCTTCTTGAGAATATCTACATCCACCATCACACCATCCCGTTCCATCTCAAACAAAACTTGGATCAACGGATGCTCAATCGTCTCGTAAAGCTTTTTCATCCCGCTTTCCTTAAGTTGCTTTGCGAGTTTTTCTGCAACCGCAACATATTGCGCGACCACGTTTCCAAACACCAAAAAGTTTGCATCCCGAGTAAAATTCGTTGGCATGTCCACGGCTTTTGTACCCAACAACGACGCAAAAATTGATTCCAGCGACAGCTGGCGATCCCCCACAGACACAAGATAGCTTGCAACCATGAGATCCAAACCATGTGGCGAAAGCGTTACATCCAGCAAAGAAAAAAGTTTTAGTAAGCGCTTTAAATCATAAGCTATCAATAGATGAGATTCCAAAAATGGTTGCAGCAGCGCAATCGTCTTTGTTGATGGGGAAGAAAAGACAACGGTTTGCTTGCCATCGGAAATCCCAAGAGCGGTAATAGACGATCCAAATAAATCCGGCGTGTGCGAAACAACCTCTATGGCGTAAAGCGCCTTCGTATCTGTAAATCTATCTATCAACTCAGCAGCATGCTCACCTGTACCGTCCACAATCACGGATCCTTCTCGCGTTGTATTGGGAATCGTTTCGGGTGTTGTCTGCTCTTGTTTTTGAACTGAACCCCGTGACTCCAAACGTTGTAGCAACCCCGCAAACTCAAATCTCTTGTAAAGCGTCTTAACTGCTGCCCAGTCCGCCTCCTCCACTTCTGCTTTTTTAAAGGAAAACTTCATTGGAACGTCACGCATGATTGTTGCAAGCTCCAAACTCATACGCGCATTTTTCTCGTCCGCCTCCAACTTTTTTCTTACGCCCTCAGAAATCGCTCCCTCCATACTGCCGTCCCGTAGCGCCGCATAAATATCATCCATGCCACCGTAGAGTTGAATAAGCGTTGTTGCTGTTTTTGCCCCAATACCTTTTACCCCAGGAATATTATCTGACGTATCTCCCGCAAGCGCCTTATAATCCACAATATGGTCCGGTCCAAATCCAAACCGTTCCTTAACAGCCTCTACGTCGTAAACCTTCATGTTGGAAAATCCTTTTACAAAAATGTGTGCCTCCGTAGACTCATCAACAAGTTGAAGAGCATCCAAATCGCCTGTAATAATCACGGTGTCTGTGGCATCGTTTTTACGTTCAATTTCCGCAATCGTTCCAATAAGATCGTCCGCTTCATATCCTTCCATCCCAAAATAGGGGATACCGTAAGCATCCAATAGCTCATTTATATACTCAATCTGGTCATATAATTCCTGCTCCTTTACCTCGCGACCCGCCTTGTAATCGTCAAAAACATCATCTCTAAAGGTGCCTCCCTTAACATCCCAGCAAACAACAAGGTGCGTAGGGTGTTGCTCCAAAATCAGCTTATCTATAACCGTTGCAAACCCGTAAACAGCGTTTACCACCAGCCCGTCGTGTGTTGTAAGCGGTGGAATGGCGTGCCAGGCACGGTGAAGAATAGAATTGCCGTCAATAATGTAGAGTCTTTTTGTAATTGCTTGCATGTAAGCCTATTTTCGCACGAATCGACGTTATTGATAAGCGGGCAAAACAACAACGCACCCGTTTGAGGAGTTCCTCGGTTGGGTGCGTCGGTCGTTGACCGGGTCGGCCAGCGTACGGGAGGAGGGTCCCGCACGCTGGCCGTCGGTTGGGTGCGCCCTTGTGGGCGCGGAGATCAGGCCGTCGGCGCGGCCTGATCGGTGGTGTCCGTCGCCGAGGTGTCGGGGATCGCCCAGGGGACGGTGCCGAAGCGGCCGGTCATCTCCTGGTAGGTGGCGGTGTCGCCGTCGAAGCGGAGGATGTAGCCGTCGACCTCGGTGAGGTCGCCGATCATCTCCCAGTTGGCGGTGAAGGTGGCGGTGAAGGCCTTGCCGTCGCGGAAGTCCGCGAAGGTCACGACCTTGGTGCCGTCCGGGGCCATCGCGATGCGGCGGGCGGGGAGTCGGATCCCCATGTCCGAGTAGCTGATCCGCGGGGTGAAGGTGATGCCGTTGAACTCGCCCCCGAAGAAGGGGGTGGTCATGGCCACCTCGATGTCCTCGCCGATCTCGCGGGTGGCGAAGTCGACGATCTGCTGGTCGCTGAAGGCGACCATGCTGTAGGTGTTCTCGCCGTTCTTGGTGTGGACGAGGAGCACCACCTGGGTGCGGTCGGCCGCGTCCAGGATGGCGCCGATGTTGGCGCCGATCTCGAACTCCTTGTAGACGTCCAGGAGCT
>DOMJ01000023.1:10278-12085 GCA_003509895.1 Candidatus Uhrbacteria bacterium
ACTCCTTGTAGACGTCCAGGAGGCCATCGAGGCCCTCCTTGTTGTCGGCGAGGAGTCGCAGCGGGTCGAGGGACCCGTCCGTCTTCAGGTTGACGGCGACCATCCGGAAGGGCACGGCGCCCATCTTCCCGGTGGCGAAGTTGGGCACGGCGATGGTGTTGCCGCGGGCCTCCATCGTCGCCGAGGCGGCCTCGCCGTCGAGGTCGATGCCGAAGCGGACGATGTCGCCGTCCACCTCCTGGATGCCGATGTGGGCGGGCGTCAGGCGACCGTCCATGTCGGCGTCCAGGAGGAGCTGCAGGGTGCGGGCGACCGTCCGGCCGTCGGATTCGATGATCAGGGTACGGTTCTTGTGCGTCAAGGGACACTCCTCTCCGTGTCAGACTGCTCGAGTCTGTACACGGCCAGTTGAGCGAGTTGATCACAGCGATCTCCTCTTTGCTCATATCACATGTGTATAGAATCTTTCTTCCATACACACGAGACAAACGGGAATCTACACGACATCACGATTCTCGTCAAGTAGTCATGCATTAGCCAGGCATTTACAATGCCAATATTAGCCCAATTTACCCTATTTTTACGGATTACAAAGCGCAGCGGTTGACAATCCACAGAATCCGTGGTATAAGTAGTTGTCGTCATCACAGTCCATTTTGGCCAACTGGCCGCGAGACAACCCCACAGACATCTAAAAAAATGGATGCCTTGGAGACACAGGTTAGATTCAGTAGAAACAGCAAAAACTCACAGAGACGGCTGAAATCCTCAATTCCCCTGTATTCAAAAACCCCCCAATCGGGGGTTTTTTGTTTCTGAATTTAGTTTATCGACACCAGAGGAACGGTAACCGTATTGATCTGCGACCCATCCATCGCCGAATATTCAAAGACTTCCAGAAGAAGCTCCGACCCATATTCTGCCGGAATCTCTATAGAAAAGCTAAATGGTCCAAAAACGCCAATGTCCGATGCACTCGTATTCTCATGATCCTCAATCAAATCACCTGTTAGAACATCAGTAAGACGCCAGGTGAACGTCTGCTCAAACACGCGTGCCTCTCCCTCTACGTAAATAGACGTGTCTACCACCTGATCTACAAGTGGTTCAAATACACTGATGTTTGCACTTGGCGCTGCCATTTCCAATACCTCTTCCGTTTCTACAGAGATAGACACGCCTGAAGGGTCCTCCGAGTTCTCGTTTATGTCTACATTCACTGTTAGACAGCCAGATCCAATCAACATAAGCGCACCAAGAACGTAATAAAGTTTCCTCATACAACATAAATAACTATTCTTTAGTATCACCCTCACAGAGTGAGAACCATTGCCGAACGGGGCTACTCCCTGTATCTTACTCTCTATGATACAGGAAGCAACAATCTTATTACAGGAGCATAGTCTGCGTGTAACACAGCCGCGCCTTGCACTGCTATTGGTGCTGTTTCGTGCTCAACGTCCATTGCGTGCACAAGAGGTCGCAGACAAACTTCCAAAAGGACGTGCGGACACGGCGACCGTCTACCGATCCATGAACGCACTTGTGGATGCCGGTATTGTGCGTAGAATAGATTTAGATGCTCATGCCAAGTTCTTTGAGTTAGACCGCGGAGACGATCATCACCACCTTGTTTGCACGCTCTGTCAAAAAATTGAGGACGTTCACGCCTGTGAGATAGATACCATAACAAAACAAGTACTAAATGGATCAACGTTCTCGCAAATCAATCATCATCATTTAGAGTTTTTTGGTGTTTGTCTCGCTTGTTCTCAATGTTAAGAGTCGCTCGGGTCGTGTTTAAAAA
>DOMJ01000034.1 GCA_003509895.1 Candidatus Uhrbacteria bacterium
CACTCCGAGCGACCCCTTGACAAAACCCCCGTTTTCGTGTAATGAACGTCTATAAATCTTAGATATGCTTATGCGATCCCATATCTCGTTTCTCGCCATTGTGGCGATTTTATTCTCTCTCGTTCAACCTGTAGCCACATTTGCTGAATCCAGCGCCCTGTCTGTGGCACCCTCTTGGAACTTATCCCAGTCTCTTTGGTATGGCCCTACCAGTTCTTGGGACAATGCCGGTTACACAGTTAAACGATACGCCGTAAATGATGTGCCGCTTTTTCATGCTCTCCAAGACGCACCCTTGCGTGATTTAGGTTTTGCTGCGTTTACCGATACAGATAGCAACCTCTATTTGTTCTCTACGTCACAGCATAAATTTGTTCAAACAAACTATAAACTTGCACGCGTCGGTTGGTGCGATGGATGTCCTACCAGCCAAAGCATACAATACGTGGGTTCCGTCACCATGAAGGATGGCAAGATTCTAGTATATAAAGAAAGTGATTGGTTTCTGTTGGATCCGTTTACCTTAACGGCAACCCTCTGGGTGAGTGGTGCGAGTGCTAAGCAAGCAACAGGGCAAGAATATTGGCAGGCACGCGTTGCAAACAATCAACTCATTTTAACAATGGGATTTAATTTCAGCAAGAGTCATTACATCGTGCCTCAACCAAACGTCTTTATTGCCAACACAACCATTGAATGGAGTGAGGCGTTAGCCCCCAAAATGGCCGCTCCTGCCCTCTACCCGTACCTAATGGTTACCGATAAATATGGTACCTTGTCTACAGGTCAGATCAGCAACGGGATCTACGTGACGCAGGGAACAAAACTCACAAAAATTGGCTATACCGAACGAGCATCACGAACCAATAACTCGTACGTCACGCTATACGAACCGCGGTTTATAGACACCCACAATGTTTCTTGGATTGGTACGGACGGTGCATTTTACGTGGCGGAGCTCCGAGTCAACGAGCTGCTACACACAGGGATACAGGATGTTCCACGAGGAATCCCTTTCCGTTCTCAAACATCTCCCGAAGTCTACTACGTTGACCTACGCCCGATACAAGCCAATTATTTTGTGCCCGGCTTCTATAACTTTGAGAATGAGGCGGACTATTACGACGTGATGAATACCAACTCGTTTTCACATCTCCTCTATCTTCCGGATGCGGCCGTAGATCATCAGGCGCTCCAAGCACAGATTCTAGAAACAAACCGTCTCTACCAAAGTTACGAATCATTCCGTACAACGATCCGTCGACTTCATCGATAACAAAAAACAGCCCATTGGGCTGTTTTTACTTGTACTCTACCGTGTAGACATCTCCCTTTAAAGCAAAGTGCAGCGTGAGACCAGGTACCGGCTTCTCCAGACGCTCCGGCCACTCAATCATCACCAGCGAACGCGCGTTCCGTACTAGTTCATCTAATCCAATCTGTTTGAGTTCTTGCTCGTTGACCAGCGCAAGTCGATACAAATCAACGTGTACCAGCTGATCAATCCTTGGATGCGCTACGGAGTACACATTTACTAACGTATACGTGGGGCTACGCACAAGTTTATTGATTCCAAGCGCCTTTGCCACGCCTTGTGTAAACGTTGTCTTGCCTGCCCCAAGTTCTCCTTGTAACAAAACGACCCGTGCGTCAATAAGCGTCTCTACGAGTTGTGCGGCAAGGGTATGCACCTCCTGAATGTTCTGTGTTTCATGTTTCATAGAATCATTCCCATTTCCAGTGACCGCCAAGCGTTTTTGCCGAGTCGGCGTCTATCACAAGCGGGTCCTGCGCCGCTTTTCCATCAACTAATCCGCGCAGACCGGCCGCACCGATCATGGCCGCGTTATCTGTGGTGTACGTGAGTTCCGGAACAAGCACTGCAATATCTGTCTTTGCAAACACCGCCTGCAATGCTCCACGCAACGCCCTATTTGCCGATACGCCACCGCAGAGCATTACGGTCTTTGGCATACATTCCATAGCAGCATTGTGTGTCTTTTTCACAAGTACTTCTACAACAGCCGCTTGAAAAGAGGCACACACATCGGCAATCATCTGATCGGATGGACTATCAAACCCAGCTATCAAATTACGTACCGCCGTCTTGAGACCGGAGAAAGAAAAATCATAATCCTCCGTCCAAAGCATCGGTCGAGGCAAGATATACGCTTCGGCATTGCCCTTAGATGCGGCAAGCGACACACTCGGTCCGCCGGGATAACTCAATCCCAATTGTGCGGCTGTTTTATCAAACGCTTCGCCCGCGGCGTCATCCCGAGTCTGTCCGAGAAATGTGTATTCACCATGATCTTTCATAAGGACTAACTCCGTATGGCCGCCGGAAACAATCAAGCACAAAATCGGAAACGCATCCGCACGCACGGTACGATCCAAAAAGTTTGCATAAATGTGCCCTTCTATATGATCCACCGGCACAAGCGGAATTCCCCAGGAAACAGCCAAGGCCTTTGCCGTCTCCACACCAACCCGTAGCGCTGTTGAAAGACCGGGACCCGTTGTAACCGCAACCGCATCAATATCCCCTTTCTTCCAACCCGTAAGCGCGGCTATCATTGGAGGTAAAACAGGCACGTGCATACGAGCGGCCACTTCCGGTACCACACCACCATATTGTTGATGGGTAGAAATTTGCGATGACACCAGATTTTCTAAAACGGTAAAAGAGGACCCATCGCCCTCAACAAGAGCCACGGCCGTCTCATCGCAACTGGTTTCTATTGCAAGGATCTTCATGTGCGATTTTTACCTTATCCTCGCCAAATTGTAAACCCGAGATAGGTCACGTACGCCAAAACAAACAGGACACCTTCCCACCGGCTCAGCTCGCCAGTCTTTTTTTGATTGACCATAAACGGAAACAGTAATGCTGTCGCTGCAAATGCCAAAAACGCGTCAACAAGTCCTCCCGGAAAAACCGTAACCGGCAAAATAACCGCTGTGATCCCCAAAATCCAAAGAGCATTAAACGTAACAGAACCAACAATATTTCCAATCGCCATGTCTGTATTCCCCTTGTAGGCCGCCATCATGGACGCGGCAATCTCAGGCAAAGAGGTGCCCGCCGCCACGATCGTCAAAGAAATAAAGGCTTGGCTAAAACCAAGTACGGTGGCCAAGGCACTCGCGCTTTCTACAATCAGCTCGCCACCCAAAATCAAACCAACAAGACCCCCAATAATCATCAAGAGAGACATGCCGGTTTTTTGTTTCGGGATGGAAAGAGTGTGTTTGCCTTGTTTTGACTCATGTTTCCTGTCCATGATTGGCTTAATCGTAAAGTACAAAAACACACAAAAGAAAGCAACCAGTCCAATGCCCTCCCCTCGTGATAACACATTCTCCAACCCACCCAACGGCACATCAGCCATAAAAATAAACAGCACGCCGGCGCTCAAAATAGCAAAAGGGATCTCACGCCAAACCGCTGTATGCTCCACGACCAATGGTCGAACCATCGCCGCAAGACCAAGCCCCAAAAGAATATTGGCAAGATTTGAGCCAATCACGTTTCCAAAAGCGATGTCCGGATTTCCACCGGCCGCCGCAAACAGGTTTACGGCAAGCTCCGGCGCCGAGGAACCAAAAGCAACCACCGTTAATCCAATAAAGAGGTTTGAGAGGCCAAAACGCTTTGCGATGGCGGAAGCACCTTTTACGAGTTGATCCGCTCCCACAATGAGAGCAAAGAATCCCGCGAGCAAGATAATGATTTGAAAAAACATGTTCGTGAGAATAATGAATTTTTATTTTTAGACAGGTGCACCTCTCTATTCTACATTTTTCTTACGTTCCTTTTTGCCGTAATAAAAAGGAAAGAAAAACATCTTTCAAAACACCCGTGTTCTCGGGTTACGACAGGCTGGATGTGATCTGATCCGGCTCTGATCGGTATACAACATACTTCATACTCATTTGATCTGATCCATAGAAGTATACCACTCTGTCTTGACAAAATGACCTGAATATCGTAGGTTAAGACCTCGCTCAAGGCGAGAAAAAAATAAATCCGTTCAGATCAGATTGTCTATCTGGTCAGAAGAACGAGAACAAGACGAGGAGGTGTCGCGTGACTGGTTTCCGAATTTGTGTGGTATGGCTGTTGGTGGTGGCGATGATGAGCACTCCTGCCTTTGGCCAGGAGGATGTGAACCTTATTCTCGTGGGGCAGCCCCGCGAGGCAAGGATGATTCCGAAGGTCGTGAAGGCCTTCGTGCGTGCAACGGGTGGCGGTATCACCCCCACGTCGGCGGAAATCGCCTTGCCGGATCGGCAGGTGATGGAAGGTTGTGTGGACACGAACGCAGACTCCGTCTGCGAGAACATGGGCGTCAACACGCCCTACCGGCAGCCGGGCAACCTGCTGTTGGTAAGCGCCACGGACCCCAAGTTCCATGCGTGCACGACACGGCAGACCTACACCAACGAAGAGGCCGCAGATCAGTTTACGGCAAACAGTGGACGCGTGGTCGAGCTGATAGATGCGCTTTCTTACGTGGAAGCGCAGAAACTGCTCGACCAGCTGGGGAGCGCCTTGTTCCCCTGCCTGGACAATCGGCTGAAGAGTGAGGTGCTCTGGCGGTACAACTTCGTGGCCGGGTATCTGGCCTACGAGACCGCTCAGAACCACGCCGCAGGCACGGAGACCGCGCGGCCGTTCTTCTTAAACGCGCTCCACGCGGACCCGGGGCACTCCTGGGACATGGACTACTCCCCGGCGGCACAGACCGCCTACGCCGAGGCCAAGGTCAACTTGGTCAAGGAACAGATCGGAGAGGTTCACCACGACGCTATGCGTGTGGTAAAGATGGGGGAGTTTCGAGACCTCTCGGTAGACACACAGCCCTGGAGCGAGGGGATACACCTGCACCCCGGACTTCACGTGATGCAGTGGAGGGATGAAGGGATGGTGCGCACACGCGTGTTCACCGTCCCAGAAGGCGGGGTTAACGAGACTCTGCTGATCGTGGATGGTGCGAGCTGGGCGCAGGCCCTACTCACCTTCCCCGAGCAGCGTTCCCTGGCACAGCGACTGGTCATGGACACCACGCTCGACCTCATGTCCCGCAAGGGAGAGAGAGTCATTGGCGTGGTGGATCTGGAGCAGGATCCTCCGCTGGGACTCCTCTACAAGGTGGATGGGATGGGTGTTCCGCTCCCCGTGGAGTTACCCACCTACACCACTGCCGTGGAGGAGGGCGACGATGACGACGTGTATCCGGTTCACCGGCCCCACGCGTCGCCGCCGCAGACCATTGAGACCGCGCCGGGGCAGCTGGCGATGGTTCTGGGCGGGGGGTTCAAGGGCTTCGGCCCGGCCACCTACGGAGGGCCACATCTGGCCCTGGACGTCCACATCCACAGCGGGTTCGGCGTGAGCATCCAGGGCAACCTGGGGCTGACGACCATTACCCTCGCAGATGGCACCCGCATCCCAGGAGACCTCGTCTCCCTGGGCGCGGGTGCGTGGTACTTGTTCTGGCTGCCGGTGGGGATCCGTCCCCTCCTACAGCTGGATCTCCTGCTGGACATCAACAGCCACGGCCTCCTCGCCCCCGCTCCCCTCCCCTCCCTCGTGGGTAGTGGCGGCGTGGAGGTGCTCCTGCCCGACTCCCGCTTCCGCATCCGATTCGTCGGCTACGCGGGTGGTGGGTGGGACGGCCACCAAAATCGACCGCGCTACGGCGCCACGTCGGCTCTGGTGATGGAGCTGCGCCCGACTCCCCCCTGAGTTCGCCTCGGCGAACATCTCACGACACTCCCGCTCTGCGCTTCTACCATAAACAGGTAGCACGCAGGGCGGGTCGTTTGTTTTAAGAAGATCTTGGGTTGACAAAGGCTTCCGTGTGGGCTAGGGTGGGTCTGTTTTTAGGTTCCACTAGTTCTCAAACAATGTTGCAGCTGAAACACATTGAGGAGGATGTATCTTGAGAACAGATCTCAAATATCCGTGGGAAAGTACGGAAAGGGTGCGCGAGGTCGCCGACAATCAGGTGCGGCGTGCCGGGTTCAACCCGGAAGAATTTGCCTGGATCGGAGACGCAACGCCTCCCGATCATGACAGTTCACAGGGGATAGGCGCAGCGCTTCACTACCGATTGCCCACCTTTGGGCAATCGGTGGAGATGCTGTGGGAACAGCTCGTGGGAATCTACAAGAACGGAAGCCGCTCACGGTATCTGTTGAGCGATTCGGCTCACTTGTGGGACCTGCGTGATCCAATACACCGCTTGTGGCGGCCCCTGACACGCGAGTGGGTCTCCATAAACCCCGCCGCCCGCTTGGGTGAATCCGTTGAGTGGACGCGAGCAGACAGCAAGCCGCATCTACTTGGAGGCATCGAGACGCTGGCGCTCGCCGCCCAGCATCCGGATCTCCTCCGGCAACGGTTGTCCTTCTCTTTGCCGGCAGTCGTCTGTGTGCTAGACGACGGTCGATCCTTGCAACAGACGCTGTGCCTCTCCTACCTCGGGGAAGGCGAAGGCGAAGACCGCGAAGAGCTCGTCGTTTTAGAGGGTTGCCCCATTCAACGCGCGAACAAGGTGTGGTCTTGCCCCATGCGCGTTCCACCCCGATAACACAACAACACCCGTCTCCCGTCCCAACGTCTTCTTCGGAAGCGTGAGGGGCGGATTCTTTTTTACAAACATCTGTGGATGTGTTTCTCAAATGCGCGCACAAATCGTGTTACACTTGATACATCTATGAAATACATCGACGCGGTCCCGGGAACCTTGGTTAGTTTTGTTGTTTTTCTTATTCTGGATCTCTGCCTTCCCCTTGGAACTCCATCGGGAGACATAAATATTATTCTGACGATCACAACTTTTCTCTTTGCTATTTTGATTGGTTTCTTTATCACGCGTCTTGCCGCACGCTACGACAGTGTCCGCAGTAGCATCGCACAAGAAGATGCACAGATGTTGTCTCTCTATAAAACAGTTAGCACATTTAATAAACGACTCGCTGCGCAGCTCGCTACAATCATGGACGCATATTACATTGTTGCGTACGATTTTTCTCTCTCCGATGCGCAAGTCGCCTACAAAAAAACAGCGCCTATTTTTTCTCGTATGTGGAATATTGCCAGCAAAATTGATCAAAAAAAATTTGGGTCCGCCTACCAAATGGTCATTCAACAACTTACAACCATTGAGCAAAGTAGAAACCAATCATCTGTTGTTTCTGAAGAAAACATGCGTTTAAGTAGTTGGCTGCTCATTATTTCTCTCGCGTTCATTATTTTGGTAAGTGTCTTTTACATTCGAACGAATGATTTGTATTCTCATATTGTGACCATTGGCCTCTCCACGGCACTGACCATGACGCTTCTCACCTTGCGAGATCTACAGAATATGATGCTGGGTGGCCAGGCACTTTTAGATGAATCCGGGCAAGAAGTCTTAGAATCTATTGGAAAAAAACGCTACTATCACGAGTCATTTTTGGCGTCAGGTGTGTCTCACGTACCAACCTCTGTAAAAGAATATCGGGTAGGTACGCATACGCCCGGCGCGGAAAAACACCTCATTAAAACAGTAAGAATTACCGGGGTCAGGTCTTGAATCTTGAATAGAAAAAATAAAGGGGCTGCCCGCTGTTGCAGACGCCCAGAAGTGTACCCGATCAGGGCAGACGCTTGATCATCCCAAGACCTATGTGTGCCTGTAGATGACCGTAATCTTGACGAACATCTACAACGCGACCGTCGTAGAGTCCAATCTTCACCCACGCCGTCCGACGTGGAGCAAAGCTGGTGAATGTACGGAAGTTGTGCACCGGGAGCAAGCCCCGGAGCGCGGACTGCGAAAGCCCCATACGCAACAGGCAATCAAGCCCCCACACCATCTCCGGTGCCATGGCGCCGGTGATCCCCGCGTCCCTCCGACGGAGGGACGCGAGCAGCCTCCGCTGCTCATACTCGTACTTCCCGGGAGATGCGGGCACCATCCCCACGAGCATCCAACCCCCCGGCTCCACACACAACTGGGACGCGAACGGGAACCCTTGCCCATGCTTGTCGTCCTCGTACCAGGCCGGCTCGCTCGTCTTCTGTGTCTCGGCAGACAGCAGAAAGTGGAGCGGTGTCCTGTGATGCATGTCCATCAGAGACATGCGTGTTGGCGGGGCCGGCAACAGAAGCCACCACCCCTGTTCTGCGAACCTGTCCAGCTGCGTGCTTCCGGGGCAACTCTGATTCAGCTCGTCAAGTTCCTTATCGGAATACAGATGACCTGCCGTTATCAGGTCTCGCGGTGCAATAATATTCATCCTAAACTCCCTTAAGACCGTTCCATACAGCACGCTTAACTTAACCCCTATGCTTCACTTTGTCAACGTGTCTAAGGGGGGTCAGACCACGGGGTGTAGCGTTGGCGTGAAACTTTTTATACACAGGTGTGGATAAGGGGGGCAGGCACCGTTATCCACTACCGAAGATAGGTTGCCAATATCTTGTTTTTAACTTAACCTAAAGAGCGTTGCATGTAAGCAACGAGAAGGAAGCTCCAATGTCTGAACTGTTCTGGATATTTCTGAGAGAAGTCGGTTTCTACTTGGTATCGGTCGTATTCATCTGGGCATTCTATCTTCTGCTCATCGTGCGCATTTTCCTGATCCTCGAGGTTTTCCGGTGGGTGAAAGAACGAATCGTTCTGCCTCAACGGGACCTGGACCTTGTAATTCTCGAGGTGCTTTTCGAGAGTGACGGAGATCTGGTGGAATCGCAGGTCCTTTACAGGAGGAGAAAAACACCTTATTTATTCAACAAAACGTGCGTGTGGATACAAAAACACTCCTCCAAACATTTGAGGCATCTCAGGATACAACTGAGCGCACATGGCTGTTAACACAGCTCACCGAGCTCCCACCCGAAGTTCAAAAGATGCTCTTTGACCTTGTTGTTGCGGGGGAAGAAGAGCCTACGACAGCGGCCATGGCGGCAAAAAAACTTTGTGAGCTTGGGGACTCCTCCGTACAAGTTTCTCTCAAAAGCCAATTAAAAGAGACCCTGACCGTTACCGGGTATTCCCTTTTTAGACCCTACCTTGTACGAGAGCTCCTCGCATGGAACGATTCAAAGAGCACAGATCTTCTTGTTTATTTAATGGACGATTGGCGAGTTACGCAAGAGGTTTTAAGGGAAATGAGTGATGCTGGTCGTTTTAATCAAGAACTCATTGATCGTGCGGAAGCAATGCTGCCGATAGTTACAGATAAGCCTAGCGCGGAAGAGATGAAGTACTTTTTGGCGCGCATACAAAAAAAGAAGTAGGTTCTCGATTTCCCGTTTCTTCCCTCTCGCATATCCAAACCCCTCACATCAACTCCGCCCCTAGGGGTTTCCTGTTCCGTTTGCCCTTGCTCCTGTATGATCCGATCGTATGAAGAAACTCAAAAACACCCTCGACCTATTTGTAACGTCGCTCCCCTTCTCGTATTTTTCCACGCCACTGTATTTAGATTTTGCGGCGTACACATTTGATCGCAATGAGGAACAGCTTGTTGTGATGCAAGACATCGTGTGTCCTCATGAATTCCCCTCTCTTTTTCTTCCAACCAATCCCCTTAACTGGGAAAACTGTTCTATCACCTTTACCCGCGCGGAAGACATCGCGCGTATTCGTACTGAGGAGATAGAGATTCTGGTAGAAAAACCTCTCGATGCGGAGTATTTTTATGCCACCGAGGCGTTTGTTGAGCCTGCAGGGTCATTTGCAAAAAAGATTCGATCCTTTACAAGCAAGTACACGTACCGTGTGCTGCCAAGCTACGATCGATCTGGCATCGAGGCGTTTTATAAAAATTGGAAAACGCAAAAAAAGGAGCCCAGTATAACATTTGATGAGTCAGAAGAATTGTATCTTTTTTGTTTAGACCACCTTGATGACTACGCAATCAAACAAGTCTACGTTGAGGTGGAAGGCGCGCTGGTTGGATTTGCCTGGGGCATGGCTCACCCAAATGGTGGATGGGTGGGGCTCCATTTAAAGGTCGACTATGCTTATAGTGGTTTGAGTCGTTTTCTCCATCATGAACGCGCAAAACAGTTTGCATCAACGGCTCAATTTACGCTTGGCACCGGGAGTTTTGAGCAAGGTATCTCCCAATATAAACAAGAGCTTCATCCATCCGTGGTGACCCCGTATTCCTACATCCTCACCGGGGGTCGTAGAGCTCCAATGGCAGAATAGATGGTCACGCTTGGGGCAGGTCTATTTACGACAGCACGTTATTCAACCAAAAACGCACCAGACTATCTGATGCGTTTTTTGGTGACCATCTGGTTGAGTTATAAAAACCGAGGATGATGTAAAAGTACGTGTCTAGCCCTTTTATTCATGCTATGTGAGTTGGGTGGTGCACGAAGCATGGAACGCGGGATCTCGTATAGTACCTTTACAAGATCCTGTTTTTATGATATATACGATCCGTTGCTTTCAGACAATGTCAAACGCAAGGAGTGGCCATGAGTAGCAAGAACCACCGTGATGGTGGAAAGTTCAGAGGACACACAACGGTGATCGATGCTGCGATCCCAGTTCTGGACGCTCTTTCAGCCCTAGACGTTGTCACGGGTATTTCTATCGGAATCATCGAAAAGACCAAGTCTGTTTCGGCGATCGTGGTGAACTACAAGTTGACCGTGTCTGGGTTCGAAGTGAAAGTCCGAGGTAACAAGTACGTCCAAACCTTCTATGTCTTCTTCAACAAGAGGGCCGAATGGGTTGTCGCGCGCATGTTGGACAAAGACTTTCCCAAGCCTGAAAAAGGCAAGGGGAAGCGCAAGAAGCAAGGTGGTAAAGCCAGGAAAGCCCGCAACCATCCAATCGCCAACGACTTCAACTAGTCCTCATAACCTTCAACCAGGAGGTCATAGCTTACACGGTTTAGCAAACCGCCCCACAAAGAAGGCCGTCACACCTCACGAGGTGCGGACATCGTCTTCACTCTCGTGTGGGCGGCTTTTCTTTTTTTATCTTCCTCTACGAGTAAGGATTTATGTAATCATTTGGTGCCGATAGTGACAATAAACTGGGCGTCGGGTCTTGAATCTTGAATTTTGCAGAATACAAAAAAGTCCCAGGTAAGGAAAAATTTCTCCCTTACCATCCCTCTTATTCAATTTCCGCGGGAGGTGCCAACAAAAAAGCACCAGGCAAGCTGATGCGTTTTTGTTGGTGACCCACCCTCCAGAAATGTGGAACCTCATCCTCGAAGAACTGAAACAGCTCTATGTTCTGCAAACCGAGGAAAATAGAGCTGGGGCATTTGCTCGATAGAACTACCAGTGGAGAGTAGAACAAGAATAACTATGAGCTTCGACGTGCTGCTCGTCTTTTGGTAAGCTTGATACAAGTCTATGGTTCACCCGTCTGCCGCGTTCATGAACAGGGCGATTGCCCTTGCCGAGGAAAAATACAAAGAGGGCGGCCATGCCGTTGCTGCTTTGATTATTCGAGATAATGAAATCATTGCCGAGGCGTTTACGACCATTCGCAGGGATATTGATCCCACCGCTCACGCTGAGATCAACGCCATTCGTCTTGCGGCTCAAAAACTGCAATCGACGAAGTTGGCGGATTGCTACCTGTACACCACCTACGAGCCGTGTCCGATGTGCACAACCGTCTGCATTTGGGCGAGGGTGGCTGGGATCGTCTATGGTGCAAGTCGTGAAGATCGAACGCCAGAATGCCCATGGAGGATAATGATCCCCACCGCTACGGTTATTGCATCAGGAGAGCCGAAGTTGTAACTTTACCCTGATTTCATGAGAGAAGTGTGTAAACCGCTTCTTTCCTTATCTGTTGAAAAGCCAAAATAGCTGATTTTATTGGGAATATAAGCCAATAGCCATTGACAAATGGCTATTTTTATGCTATTATTACCTGTCGTAAACACGACAAAATCCCTTCCCGTATGGGCAGGTGGCGCATCGGAAACGCTGCGTAACGATGTCTGCTCCCGCATCATCCATGGGAGTGTCAACAAGTCAGAGGAGGTGCCGTATGGCACAGCGCATCATCACCAATGGCCCCAACAAGTTCGACCTCATGCTCGCCCTGTTCGACACGGAGGGCCGCAAGGTCGAGTTCACCATCACGCTCGACGATTCTGAACTGGTGGAAATCAGTGGGGCCCACGACGCGGGGAACTTCGGCGAGGATATCGTGAAGGCCATCGCCGAGATTCCCCCGCGCGTCGAGGCCCAAATCCTCAGCGTGGAACGGGAGGACGGCACGGGTGAGAGCTGGATGCTCACGGGGCGGCTTGGGCTGGTGGGTCACCCGAGGTTCAAGGCCCATTTCAACACTCGCACGCGTGGCGGTTCCCTCACCACCGTAGCCGAGGAGCCGCAGGTGTTCACGGTCTACTGCGCCAACTGCAACAAGGGTCACGTCGCGGCCCCCAAGCGTTGTCACCGTTGTCGTGAGATGCCGTTCCGTTCCGCCCCCGCTACCTGACTTCTCGCGCATCGGCGCGGCCACGCTCTCAACGTTAAATCGTTGCACTGAGCGCAGCCCGTCGGTGCGCTCTTTGTTTTGAACGCCTTGTACATTTTGAACCTGCGTGTTCGATTCATCGTGATACACTACAGAGCAATATGCT